>DATNBG010000591.1:0-2039 GCA_035572075.1 Roseiarcus sp.
GGCTCTCAGTCGCAGGGGTTTGGCGCGCAGGCGCGCGCAGCGCGATAATGTCGCGCTTCGGGGCCGGCGGCGAACCTCCAGCGCGATCGGGCGAGCCCTCGTCCCAATCGGTTTGGGACGCGGGCGCGTCCTTCAAGCGCCGCTGGATTCGGTCCTGATTGCCGCGCGCCATGGCCGGAACTCCAGCCCCCCAGCGCCCTAGACCACGAAACGAAACTGTTCCGTTCACTTTACTTCGGCGACCGCCGCGCCTAAATCAAGGGCGTGAGCGCAGTTTTTAACGATCGCGATTTTGGCGAGCGACGCGCGATGGACGCGGCGCCGGCAAGCAAAGCGGCCGCATTCAAGCGGGCGGGCGTCGTCCGCTGCGGCCGGCCGCCGCGCGGCCTGGCGGGCAAGGTCGAGGAGCGAATCCTCGACGCCGCCGGTCATGTATTCCTCGAACGCGGCTTCGAGGGCGCCAGCATCGAGGAGATCGCGGAGGCGGCCTCGGCGGGAAAGCCGACCATCTACGCGCGATTTCCCAATAAACAGGCGCTGTTCACCGCGGTGGTCGAGCGCCTGGTGCGCCGGAACACCACCTTCGAGACCTTGTCGTACGTCGGCGGCTCAATCGAGGAGCGCCTTGACGCCCTGGCCAACGTCATTTTGACCAGGCTCCTCGCCCCGGAGACGATCGGGCTCATCCGGGTCGCGGTCGCCGAGGCGCGGCGGTTTCCCGATCTGGCGACAAGCGTGGGCAGCATGGGACGCGCGTGTCCAATGGAGGCCGTGGCCCGCCTGTTCGGCGAATGGGCGGCGTCCGGCGATATCGGCGCTTCGCCCGCCTTCGCCGCCGAAAAGCTCATGGAGACGGCGCGCCGGTTCCTCGACCTCGTGGTGTTGCCGATGCTGGTGAGGGCGCTGTTCGGCGAGAACTTAGGCGCGCTCAGCGCCGAGAGCGGCGCCCACGCGGCGCGCGCGGCCGCGTTCTTTCTCGCCGCCTGCAGACACGCGCCACAGGCTTCCGAACGCACTGAGTTGCTGGCGGCGACCGAGCGCGCTGATCGCTGAGGCTTCGTGGAAGCAGCGATTTGGCCGCGAGGGCGGTTGTCCGCCGGGCGGTGCGAGGGCGGTCTCACGGGGGGACAGCGCGCTTGGGCTCATCGATGACGCGCTGCGCGAGAGGGGCTATCTTGAGCAATATGCCGCGCCTTGCGCACGCATCCCGGCGAGGTCCTGCCGAGGACTATCCTGGCGCCGGTCAGCGTCGGCGCTTGCTGGCTTGAATCGATGGCGTCCGGCTTGACGCGAGCTTAAGGGGAGCGATTCGCGTGCACAAATATCTCAAGATCGCGGCGGCGTGCGGGATGGGCCTGGCGTCGCTTCTGGCTTTGATAAAGACCTCCATCGCTCAGCAAAGCCCGGTAACGGCCATCGACATCGCGCTTGAACCGGACGCGACGATGGTTCAGCGCGCGCAAGCCGACAATGCGCGTCTGCTCAAAGCCTACCCAAGCGGCTTCGCCCTGGACGCAACGCACCACCCGCATCTCACAATGTTGCAGCAGTTCGTCCGCACGGCCGACCTCGACAAGGTCTATGCTGCGGCCAATCGCGTTCTGGCCAAAGAGAGAGTCGCGAACTGGAAGCTGCGGGCGATCAAATTCTACTACATCCCGACCCCGCCGCTTGGAATCGCAGGAATCGTCGTCGAGCGGACGGACGATCTGCTTCGCCTGCAGAAGGAGCTCCTGGACGCGGTCGCGCCGTTCGTCGAGACAAGCGGGACCGCCGCGGCGTTCGTCAGCACCGAGGACGGGCGGGATATTCAGCCGGGCCTGATCGATTACGTGACCCGCTTCACCGCAATCGCGGCCGGCGAGAAGTTCAATCCCCATGTCACGATCGGCGTCGCCCCGAAAACCTTCCTCGATGAGATGCTGGCGAAGCCATTCAGGGCGTTTACGTTCTCGCCGGCGGGTGCGTCAGTCTATCAGCTCGGGACCTTCGGCTCGGCGCGCAAAAAACTCGAGAGCCTGTCGCTGGGGCCCTGACCG
>DATNBG010000592.1:0-7722 GCA_035572075.1 Roseiarcus sp.
ATCGCCGGGTCGATGACATCGTTGCGCAGCGCCCTTAAGCGCGCGAGCGTTCCCTCCTCGTCGGCGCCGGCGAGGCGGCTGAAGCCGACGACATCGGCGACCAGGATCGCGGCGATCTTCCGGGTCTCGCTCATGGCGCGCGCCCCTCGGCGGGCAGTCAGATTAGCCCAAACGCCAGCCCCAGTCTGCCCGCTCGGAGGGACTTGTCGGGGGACCGCTGAGGCATGCGTTCCTTCCGTACCGGGGCGCCGGACCGGGAAGGGCGGCGAAAAGCGCTGGAAGGCCCTGAGCGCGCCGAAACGCAGCGGGTCTTAAGAACCCAGTCCATTTCGGAAAGCGCGGAGTCCGTTGGGCGAGACCGACATTTTCTTGACAAAAACAGAAAACACCTTTACACCTTGAACCATAGCCGGATTGAAGCCCCTTGCCGGGTTCCGCGGCCGGCGGCGAGGACCGGCGCGGCGAAACAAAGGTTGCAAGGTTGCGAAGTTGCGTAACTCCTAACCCACCCTCTGAGGAGCGGCGAGGCGAGACGTCTCGAAGCGCTGTCCAGACCGCAGAGCGCGGGTCGCCTTCTGGATCGTGCTTCGAGACCCGAGGCCTTTCCTCGCTCCTCAGCACGAGGTTGGCGGAGGGAGCGTAGCTTGGCAGTTTGAAAGTTGCCGCGAAACGGCGAAACGAAAAGACGAGCTAAGCCATTGAAAACAAACACCCCGTGAAAACGGCGAAATGAAAACGGAGCTAAGCCTTTGAAAACAAACAATCCCGCGAAATGCCTGATTCGACGCTCATAACGATTCCAATGGCTTACGAGACCCCTGCGAAACGTTTCGTTTCGCTTGGCGAAATGAAGGCGCCGTTTTGCCCGTTTTTCCGCCTCCTCGGAGCGCGAAAGCGAAACGGGCCGCCTTACAAATCACGTCCGGCTTGGCAGTTGCAAAGTTGCGCAAAGGAGGTGCTAACATGCTGAAATCATTAACGCGCGCAAACTTGTGCGCAACCGACCGGCCGCGGGCAAAAGCGAGCCCATGACCGCGAGAAGCGCCGCCTTCCGTCCGCGAACGCGCACGGCCGGCTGCGATTTCGACCGACCCGCTCAGCGGAACGCCAGGGGCCCATTCTCCGACGAGACGCCGAACAGGGCGCGTATGCCCTCGAGCAGACGCCGGGTCGGCGTGCCCTCGACCAGCGTGGCGAGATAGTCCTCCGCCCACCTCCTCACATCGTGCTCCATCAGATGCTTGAGCATCGGCGCGTGGCGGGCGCGGCGTTCCTCCAGGGGCATCTCCAGGGCCCGCTTCAGCGCCGCGGCGAGAGCGTCGGTCTCGTGAGGATTGACGATCAGCGCGCGGTCCAGCTCTTTCGCCGCGCCGGCGAATTGCGACAGCACCAGCACGCCGGGATCCTCCGGATCCTGGGCGGCCAGATATTCCTTGGCCACCAGATTCATGCCGTCGCGGAGCGGCGTGACCATGCCGACATGGGCGGCGCGATAGAGGCCCGCCAGGACCGTGCGCGAATAAGAACGGTTGACGTAACGGATCGGCGTCCAGGTCGCGTCGCCAAAACGGCCGTTGATCATGCCGATCAGGCCCGTCACCTCGCTTTCGATCTCGCCATATTGCTTGACGTCGGAGCGGCTCTTCGGCGTGATCTGCAACAGCGTCACCTTGCCGCGCCACTCCGGATTGGTTTCGAGCAGCCGTTCGAACGCCTTCACCCGATCCGGAATGCCCTTGGAATAATCGAGCCGGTCGACGCCGAGCACGAGCCGGTTGTCGGCCAGGCTCTCCCGAACCAGCGCGATCATCGCCGTCCGTCCCGCGTTGCGCGCGAGACGCATGTAGGCTTTGGTTTCGATGCTGACCGGGAAGGCGCCGAGGCGCACTTGCCGGCTCTCGATCTCGAACGCGCCGCCCCGAACCTGGACCGCGCCGATCGTCGTCAGGTAACGGGCGAAATTGTCACGGTCGTTCTCCGTCTGAAAGCCGACGAGATTGTAATGGGAGAGGCCGCCGATGATTTCCCTGTGGTGTGGCAGGGTCTGCAGAATGTCGGGCGGCGCGCACGGCGTATGAAGGAAAAACCCGATCGTGTTGCGATGGCCGCGCGATCTCAGCTCGCGTCCGAGCAGCATCAGGTGATAATCGTGCACCCAGATCACGTCGTCGTCCCTGATGAGCCCGCTCAAGCGGTCGGCGAACAGGCGATTGACCCGCATGTAGCCGCTCGCGTCGGCGCGCGAATATTCCTGGAGGTCGACCCTGTAATGGAGGATCGGCCACAGCACGCTGTTGGCGAGGCCGTTGTAATATTCCTGGATGTCGTTCTGCGACAGATCGATGAGGACGTAGGTGATCTTGTTGACGTCGACCACGTGCGGCTCGCCGTTGGGCTGCTCCGCGACCTTGCCGCTCCAGCCGAACCACATTCCATTGCGATTTTTCAGCGCGGCCTTCACCGCGACCGCCATGCCGCCGGCCAGCGGCGCGCGCGGGGTCTCCGGAACAGCCACCCGGTTGGAAACTATGATGAGTCGCGCGCCCATGCCTCCTCCCAGCTCGACGACAGCCGCGTCGCCGTGTTGATGATGCCGGCCATGGAGTAGGTCTGCGGCAGATTCCCCCACAGTTCTCCCGTTTCTGGGTGGATGTCCTCCGACAGCAACCCATAGGTGTTGCGGCTCGCAAGGATCGATTCGAACCGCTCGCGCGCTTCGTCCGCACGGCCGATCTGACTCAACGCGTCAACGTACCAAAAGTTGCAGGCCAGGAACGCAGTCTCCGGCAAGCCGAAGTCGTCCGGCGCGGTATAGCGCATGATCCATCCGTTGCGAGCGAGTTCCCGGCCGATCGTCTCGCAGGTCTTGACGAAGCGGGCGTCGCTCGCCGGCAAGAGACCGAGCTCGGCCACCAGCAAGACGCTGGCGTCAAGATTGGGCTCGCCGAACGCGCCGGTCAGCGCGCCGCGCTTGTCGTCCCAAGCCTCGCTCAGAATCTTCTCGCGCAGGCCGCGCGCGTTCGCTGTCCAATATTTCGCGCGGTCGGCGATGTTGAGCCGTCGGGCGATGCCGGCGAGCCGGTCGCAAGCCGCCCAGCACAGTGTCGCCGAATAGGTATGCGGGAGCATTCGGGCCCGATACTCCCAAAGCCCGGAATCGGGCTCGAACGCGTGGGCAAGCGCGCTTTCCCCCGCGATCTCGAGCAGATGAAACAGCGATTCGTCACCCTTCTTGGGCAGGCGCTCGTCGACGAACATCTGCCCCGCGGCGAGCACAATGCTGCCGTACGCATCGTTTTGCGTCTGCTTCTCCGCCTGATTACCGACCCGGATCGGCCCATAACCGAGGAACCCCTTGAGATCGGGCGCGATGGTCTCCTCGAGCGACGAGAACGGCACGATTCCATGCACCGGCCGCATGTCCTCGCCGGTGGTCGCGATCGTGGTGATGTAGTTGATGTAGGCTTCCATCGTCTGGGTCGCGCCAAGCCGATTCAGCGCCTGGACGACAAAAAACGCGTCGCGCAGCCAGCAATAGCGGTAGTCCCAGGTTCGCGCCGACGACGGCGCCTCCGGAATCGAAGTCGTGTGCGCGGCGACGATCGCGCCGGTCTCAACGAAGCTGCACAATCGGAGCGTGATCGCGGCGCGCACGACCGCCGATTGCCATTCGAACGGCACGGCGAGATTGCGCGTCCAGGTCAGCCAATGATCGCGGGTCCGGTTGAGAAACTCCCGGCTGGTGGTGTCGATCGCGCTCAAGAAGGGTTCGTCCTGACCGAAGATCAGGTTCACCGGACGCGTGAGCGGGAAGGTGATCTCGTTGACGATGTAGGAGAGCGGCGCGTCCGTGGTCAATCGCAGGACCTCAGGGCCGCCGACGTAGCGAATATGATTGGAGCCGACGACCACATTGGTCGTCGGACGCCCGTAATTGTGCGTCGGCCGGACGCGAATGGCGACGCGCGGCAGGCCGGCGAGCGGTTCGATCCGCCGGATGATTTGCGGCGGCCGATACTCGCGTTCAAATCGCTGGAACCACGGCCCGAAATCGGAAACGCGCACTTTGGCGCCATGCGAGTCGGTCAAAATGGTCTCGACGATGGCCGTATTGCGCTCGTAGCGCGAACCGGTCTCCACGACATCCGCGAGCGTGACCTCGCAGAACCCAATCTCCTCGTCGTCGGCCAGCAGCCGCGAAAAAACCGGATCGGAATTGAAATACGGGAAACACCACCACACGATGCGCGCATTGCGGTCGATGAGGGCGGCGGAGCAGGAGTTGCCGATCAGCGCCAGATCGAGATTCTGGCTTTTCGTATGACGGCGCCCCGTCATGCGCCGTCCTCGCGGCCAGCGTATTCGGCGAGCCAGTCTCGGACCGCGCTCGGCTGCGTGAACGTCCCGATGGCGCCCGGCCGTTGCCTCCCGACGGAAAAGGCATAGCCTCCTCGCGCGGCGACCACCGCGAAGCCGCTTTCATCGGTCGTATCGTCGCCGACAAAGACTGGGGTCCGGCCACGGAATGGCGGCCTGGAAAGAAACGCGGCGATGGCGCCGCCTTTGTCGCAACCCTGGGCCTTCAGTTCAATCGCGTAGTGCGCGCTCATGACCTCAACCGGAATCCGGGAAGAAGCGATGAGCCGAAGAACGGCCTCGCGCAGACGCCGCTCCGATTCGAGCGCCAGGCGATAGTGAACGGTGAAACTGAAACGCTTGTTTTCGACGAACGCGCCCGGGAACGCCGCGGCGATCCGGGTCAGATCCGTCCAAAGCGATTGAGGCAACGCGCTCGCAGCGGGCGCCGACATCGGCGGCAAGCCGGGATCGAAGCGCATTTCCGCCCCATGGACCCCGCTTGCGCGGAGGCGCAGCGGCTCGAACAGGCGGTCGAGCTCATCGATGGGACGGCCGCTGATCAGCCCCAGCGCCCCAGCGAGCTTGCGCTCGGTCCTCCGCAGCGTCGCGACGAGACCTGGCGGCGTCACGACGTCGCTCGGGCGCTCCGCCAAATCGAGGATCGTGCCGTCGACGTCGAGAAAGAGAGCGGCCGGCTCTTCGGTGAGAGCCGCCATCTTGTCCGCGGTCGCGTCCGGAAAGGGCGGCGCGATCAATCCATCCACTCACATCTCCTCACACATCTTTCGCCGCACGTAAGCAAGATTCTGGGCGATACCGTGTTCGCAGTGTGACCGGATCCCCACTCATTTTCCTTATCTCCATAGCGCTTCACACGCGCGTCCTATAAACCCGCAAGGTGAGACCCGGTTCCGGCGAAGGCAGCGATCCGAAATGGCTTTGAGAATGTGGAGTTTGCGCGATAGACGTTGTAACAACCGAGAGGCCTTACCCAAAACCAATCGATGAGCGACGTCGCGATTTCCGTCACGCCCGACACGGCTCACCAGCTCTCGTTCGACGTCGCGATACGCGACACGCGCGGCGAAAGCCGGCATCGGGTCACGATCCAGGCTGATGAAGCCGAGCGCTGGGCCAAACTCGGCGCCGAGCCTTCGCATTGCGTCGAGGCCGCGATCCGGTTTCTCATCGACCGCGAGCCAAAGGAGTCGATCCTGAGCGCGTTCGACATGAGCGTCATTCAGCGTTACTTTCCGGAATTCGACGATGCGTTCCCGGGCTACCTCGTTCAACGCGGCGGCAAGCCGCGGAGCGGCGTATAGCCCGCGCGCGACACACGGAGGATTGTCTTCATGACCGTCGCCCTCGCCAGGCCGGAGGCGACTCTCGACTCCCGCTACACGGCGTCCGAGGGCTGGGTCTATCTGACCGGCATGCAGGCTCTGGTGCGCCTGCCGATTCAGCAGCGTCTGCGCGACGCGGCGGCGGGCCTCAACACCGGAGGCTATATTTCCGGCTATCGCGGCTCGCCTCTCGGGCGCTACGACATCGAATTGTGGCGCGCAGCCGCACAGCTCAAGCAACACAACATCGTCTTCCGCCCCGGCCTCAACGAGGACCTCGCAGCCACCGCGATCTGGGGCGCGCAATATCTCAACAGCTTTCCCGGCGCAACGGTCGATGGCGTGTTCGGCGTCTGGTACGGCAAGGGGCCGGGCGTCGACCGGTCGGGCGACGCGCTGCGCCACGCCAATTTCACCGGTGCTTCGCCCAAGGGCGGCGCGATCGCGCTCGCCGGCGACGACCACGGCGCGAAATCCTCGACCGCGGTCAATTTCTCCGACACCTCGTTCATCGCCGTCGGCATGCCGGTGATCTATCCGTCCAACACCCAGGAACTGCTCGATTTCGGCCTGCATGGGCTCGCCATGTCGCGATTCTCCGGCTGCTGGGTGGGGATGAAAGTGGTGACCGACGTCGCCGAGGGCGGGAGCACGGTCTATGTCGGGCCCGACTTGCCGCGGATCGTTCTTCCGGAGCGCCCGACCAATCCGCCCGGGGGTGTATGGGCGCGCAGCCCCGACGCGCCGGTAGCCCAGGAAGAGCGGCTCTATCAGCACAAGCTTCCGGCCGCGCTCGCCTACGCGCGCGCCAACGGCCTCAACCGCATCATCGGCGACGAAGAGGGCGCGAGGATCGGCGTGGTTGCGGCCGGCAAGGCCTGGCAGGACCTGTTGCAGGCGCTCGGCAACCTTGGCCTCGCCGAGAGCGGCGACGCGCTCGGCCTGCGTCTGCTCAAGGTCGGCATGGTGTGGCCGCTCGATCCGGTCATCGTGCGCGAGTTCGCCCGCGGTCTCGATCTCATTGTCGTGATCGAGGAGAAGCGCCCGCTCCTCGAAGACCAGATTCGCTCCATCCTCTATGGAGAATCGCGCGCGCCGCGGATCGTGGGCAAATATTTCGACGGGCTAGCGTTCGACTTGGCGCCGGGCGCCGCGGCCATTCCCAACTATGGCGAAATCTCGCCCGACCTGGTGGCGGGCGTGCTGGTCACGGCGATTTCCCGCCACGATCCGAACTGCGGCTTAAGCGCGCCCGAGGCGCCCGGCGCGGCGCTCAGCAATCGTCCTGCGGCGATGCGCAGCCCGGGCTTCTGCGCCGGATGCCCGCACAACCGTTCGACCCCGGTTCCCGAAGGGAGCCGCGCGCTCGCCGGCATCGGTTGCCATTGGATGGCGACGCTGGTCAATCCGCAGCAGACCGCGACGGCTTCGCACATGGGCGGCGAGGGAACGATGTGGCTCGGACAAGAACCGTTCACCCGCGAGACCCATGTGTTCGCCAACATCGGCGACGGCACCTACGCCCATTCCGGTTCGCTCGCGATCCGTCAGGCGATCGCCGCCGACGTGCCGATCACTTACAAGATCCTGTTCAACGGTTTCGTCTCGATGACCGGCGGGCAGCCGATCGAGGGGGGCATGACGCCCCTTCAGATCCTCGCCGAGCTCTCGGCCGAGGGGGTCAGGAAAATGGCGCTGGTCGCCGACGACCCCGGCCGCTACGCGGGCGTGCCCCTGCCGCCGGGCGTCAGTCTTCGCCACCGCGACACGATGGACGCGACGCAGCGCGAGTTTCGCGAATTCAAGGGCGTCTCGGTCATCCTCTACGAGCAGCCATGCGCGACCGAGCGGCGGCGCCTGCGCAAGCGCGGCAAATGGGCCGATCCGGCCATCCGCACCTTCATTCACCCCGAAGTCTGCGAAGGCTGCGGCGATTGCGGGCGGGTCTCGAACTGCATGGCGATCGAGCCCATGGAGACCGAATTCGGGCGCAAGCGGCGCATCAACCAGTCGAGCTGCA
>DATNBG010000593.1:0-6290 GCA_035572075.1 Roseiarcus sp.
GGCGAGCACCATCTCGACGATTTCCATGGTCGGCTTGTCGGTGACCCTCAAGCCGCCGGAGAATTGCGATTCGATGCCGAGCTTCTTCAGCATCGCGCCGATCCGCGGGCCCCCGCCGTGCACCACCACCGGATTGATGCCGGACTGCTCGAGAAGCACCATGTCCTTGGCGAAATCGCGCGCCTTCGCCTCGTCTCCCATCGCGTGGCCGCCGTACTTCACCACCACGATCGCGTCGTCGTAGCGCAGCATGTGCGGCAGCGCCTGCATCAGGATTTCGGACTGCTGCTGGGGCGTGGGATTGAGGGGCTCGGCCATCGGGGCTCGCAAGGGCGTCATCGCGCCCGCTTCTAGCCGCTTAAGGGGCGAAGCTCAAACGGTTTGACCTTCACGGGCGCGCTCCGAATCATTGGATTTGACCCCGCTTCGCCTCCCGCCGATACTCTGAGGCGGCGTGAGGCTGGGTCGGCGAAAGGCCGCGCATTTCAGGGAGGAAGACAATGAGGTTCTCAACCGTTCTGGCGCTGTCGGGCGCAATTGCGCTCTCCGGCGCAACCGCCGCTTTCGCCGGCGACCCGGAAAGCTGCAAGACCGTGAGGTTCTCCGACGTCGGATGGACTGACATCACCTCGACGACCGCGATCGCCAGCGAGATCCTCAAAGGCCTCGGCTATACGCCCAAGATCACGGTCCTCTCGGTCCCGGTGACCTACGCCTCGATGAAGAACAAGGACATCGACGTGTTCCTCGGCAACTGGGAACCGTCGATGGAGAACGACCGCAAGCCCTACGTCGACGACAAGTCGGTGGTGGTGGTCGGGGCCAACCTGCCGGTCGGCGCCAAATACACGCTGGCCGTTCCGCAATACACCTACGATAAGGGCCTCAAGGATTTCGGCGACATCCAGAAGTTCAAGGACTCGCTTCATGGCAAGATCTTCGGCATCGAGCCCGGCAATGACGGCAACCGCCTCGTCCTCGACCTCATCAAGGGGAACAAGTTCGGCCTGAAGGACTTCCAACTGGTCGAGTCGAGCGAACAGGGGATGCTCGCCGAAGTGCAGCGGGCGACCAGCCACAAGGAGGACGTCGTGTTCCTCGGCTGGGCGCCCCATCCGATGAACGTCAACTTCAAGATCGAGTACCTGACCGGCGGCGACGACAGCTTCGGCCCGAACTACGGCGGCGCGATCGTCTACACCAATGAGCGCGCCGGCTTCGCCGCGGAGTGCCCTAACGCCGCGCGGCTGATCAAGAATCTCGTCTACACCGTCGACATCGAGAATTTGGTGATGAACAAGATCCTCACCGACGGCGAGGAGGGGCCGGCCGCGGCGAGAGGCTGGCTGAAGACCAATCCGCCGCAACTCGCGACCTGGCTCGACGGGGTGACGACCTTCGACGGCAAGCCGGGCCTCGAGGCGGTGAAGAAGAGCCTCGGCCTCTAGCCGAGCGGCTCCGTGGCGAGCCCCCTCCCCTTCGCGCGCTGCGCGGACGGGCTGCTTGAGGGCTCGCCGAGGCTTGAGCTGGAGGGACGGCGTTGGAGAGCTGGTTCACCGAGCCGAAAATTCCGCTCGGGCGCTGGGTCAAGATCGGAATCACCTGGCTGCAGGACAACGCCGCCGGATTCTTCGACGCGGTGACGGCGGCGATCAATTTCCTGGTCGACGGCTTCACCGCGGTCCTGCTGCACATCCCGTTTCTGGTCGTGGTCCTCGCGCTCGCGGCGCTCGCCTACTGGCTGCACCGGTCGTGGCGCCTCGCGGCCTTCGTGGTCATCGCCTTCATCGTGATCGCCAATCTCGGATACTGGCAGGCGACGTGCGAGACGATTTCGCTGGTCGGCTTCGCGACGCTGGCCAGCGTCGTGATCGGCGTGCCGGTCGGCGTCGCCTCCGCCCATCGCCCCTGGCTCTATGCGCTGCTGAGGCCCCTGCTCGATCTGATGCAGACGCTGCCGACCTTCGTCTATCTGATCCCGACCCTGGTTCTCTTTCATCTCGGCGCGGCGCCGGGGCTGATCTCGACCGTCATTTTCGCCATCGCGGCGCCGATCCGCCTGACCCATCTCGGCATCGCCTCGGCGCCTGTGCCGCTGAAGGAGGCGGGCGAGGCGTTCGGCGCGACCAACCGGCAATTGCTGTGGAAGGTGGAATTGCCCTACGCGCTGCCGACCATCATGGCCGGCGTCACCCAGTGCATCATGCTGAGCCTGTCGATGGTGGTCATCGCGGCGCTGGTCGGCGCGGCGGGGCTCGGCGTGCCGGTGGTGCGGGCGTTGGGCACGGTCAACATCCCGATGGGCATCGAGGCGGGCGTCTCGATCGTGCTGCTGGCGATCGTGCTCGACCGCGTCTTCCGCAACCCGGAGCGGAAAGGAAGCGCGTGAAATGTCGGCGGTGGTTTTCGACGATGTCGACATCGTGTTCGGCGACCGGCAGGCTGAGGCCCTCGCGCTCATCGACAGGGGCGCGACCCGCGACGAGATTCTCAGGACGACCGGGGTCGTGCTCGGCGCGGCCGGCGTCAATCTTTCGATCGAGCCCGGCGAAATCTGCGTGCTGATGGGCCTTTCGGGATCGGGCAAGTCGACGATCCTGCGCGCCGTCAACGGGCTCAACAAGGTGGCGCGCGGCAGGGTTCTGGTCCGCAATGGCGAGGGCGCGATCGACGTCGCCCATTGCGGCGCCGGCGAGCTCAGGATGCTGCGCACCAGCCGCATCGCCATGGTGTTCCAGCAATTCGCCCTCCTGCCGTGGCGCACGGTGAAGGAGAACGTGGCGTTCGGACTCGAGCTTCGCCGCATGCCGAAGGATGAGATCGACCGCATTGTCGCCGACAAGCTCGCCATGGTGGGCCTGACGCAGTGGGCGGGCAAATTCGGCCATGAGCTCTCCGGCGGCATGCAGCAGCGCGTCGGCCTCGCGCGCGCCTTCGCCACCGACGCCGACATCCTGCTCATGGACGAGCCGTTCTCGGCGCTCGATCCCTTGATCCGCGACAAGCTGCAGGACGAACTGCTCCTTTTGCAGAAGGATTTGAAGAAGACGATCATTTTCGTCAGCCACGATCTCGACGAGGCGCTGAAGATCGGCAACCGGATCGCGATCCTCGAGGGCGGGCGCATCGTTCAGTGCGGGACGGCGGAGGACATTCTATTGCGTCCCGCCAACTCCTATGTGGCGGAGTTCGTCAAGCACATGAACCCGCTCAACGTGCTGCGCGGCGGCGCCCTGATGACGCCGGCGGCGTCGCTGCGGCGCAACGAGAACGAGGTGATGCTCGACCGGGACGGCCGGGTGCGGGTCCAGCTGGACAGCGAGGACAAGCCGGTCGGCGTGACGCTGGACGGGAAGGTCGGCGCCATGGCGCTCGCCGACCGCGCCACCGGCGAGGTGGCGGCGCGGCCTGAGGACGTGGACATCGTCGTCGCGCCGATCGATTTGAAGATGCGCTCGGCGATCGCGCTGCGCAGCCTGTCGGGCAATCCGATCGTGCTGGTCGACGACCTCGGCCGGATGGCGGGATTGTGCGGCGACGACGAGATCTACCGCGCGCTGCTGCAGCAGCGCCGGGCGGCCGGGGAGGCGTGAGATCGAAGGTCCTCGCCGATCCTGGCGGCGGCGACGCCTTGGCGATTTACGGCGGGCTTGCGGTAGAATAAGAAAGTTCACATTTGCCTTTGTCGCCCTTCGGCGCCAGAGAGCAGCGTCGGAAGTGAGCGTTTGTCCAATGCCCGTCATCATCAACAGCCAGGAAATCCACCCCTTCCTGCCGTCGCTTGGCAGCGGGCTGGCGATCGACCGCAAACTGGCGGAGCGGCAGGACATCCGCCCGCTCCAGATCGCGATCATCAATTTGATGGCGGACAAGATTTCGACCGAGCGGCAGCTGGCGCTGTGGCTCGGCAACACGATGCTGCAAGTCAACCTGAGCTTCGTCGCCACCGACTCGTACGTGCGCGGCCTCGCCGCCGGACGGCGCACCCGCAACACGCCGGCCGACCATATCCGCAAGTTCTACAGCGCCTTCGCCGACATCAGCGACAAGAAATTCGACGGCTTCATCGTGACCGGCGTCAACGCGCTGAAAGACCGGGTGGAGCAGGAGACCTTCTGGCCGGAGGTCGCCGACATCCTGCAATGGACGACGACCAACGCCTTCTCGTGCCTGTTCCTCTGCTGGGGCGCGAAGGCGGCGCTAAAATTCTTCCATGACATCGACAGCTTGAAGGGCAAGGAGAAGCTGTTCGGCCTGTTCCAGCACCGGCTGATCTCGGACAAGACCGGGCTTCTGTTCGGCTTCCCCGACGTTTTCCCGACTCCCGTGTCGCGCTGGAAGAGCCCGCGGCGCGAGGACATCCAAAAGGTCGCGGCTCTGGAGATCGTCGCCGATTCGGAGGAGGCGGGACCCAACATGCTCGTCGAGTCAGAGCCGCTCGACGACGACAGCGCGCTCTTCCCCCGCCGGGTCTATATCCTCAATCACCCCGAATACGAGACGGACACGCTCGGCGTCGAGTATCATCGCGACTCGGCGATCGACCCCGCCTGGCCGCTGCCGAAGCACTATTTCCCCGGCGACGACCCGTCGCGCGCAGCGCTCAACTTATGGCGGCACACGGCGCACATCTACACGAACTGGGTCAAGGCCGTGTACGAGTCGACGCCCTACAATATCGACATGATCCCCTATCCGCCGAAGCGGGCCGAGGCCGCTCAGGCGCGCAGCGCGGCGTTCGCGGGATATTAAGCTGCTGTCGGTGACGGCGCGCCCGCCATTTGCCCGCGAGCATGAACGCACCCCACCGCCAAGCGACCGCTACCGGCCGCTCCGCCCCTGTTCCGCATAGAGCCGCCCCATGCGCGTTTCAAGGAAGCGCTCGAGGGGGATCGTCTCCTGCTTGAGAAACCCACAGGGCGGGAGCGCGCCCGAGCGCGCCATCTCGATCACCGCGGCGACCGAGGCGGCCGTGGTCCAGGCGATCGCGGTGCGGGCCTTGCCGTTGATCTCGATCGGATGATAGGCGCGCACGAATTCGTTGCGGCCGAGGCGTCCTTGCGACCAGCCCTCCGCCGCCGCGTGGACAAAGACCACGTCCTCATCGACCGGAGGCTTGGCGTGGGTGAGGATCTTTCCGGCCGCGACGCGATCCTCGCGCATCAGGAGCTCGTGGAAAAAGAAATTCATCAGCGACGCGTGGCCCGGATAGCGCAGGCTTTTGTAGTCGAGGTTCTCGACCCGATCGGCGTAGGTTTCGCACATCGTCCCCAAGCCGCCGGAGGTGGTGAAAGCCTCGAGCCTGACCCCGCCGACATAGACCGTCTCCAGCCATTCCATGGCCGAGACGGTCTTGAGCACGCCCTCTTCGATCACCTCGCAATCGTTCAGATATTCGTTGACGACGCCTTCGGGCGACCAGTTGAAGGCATAGCCGAGAAGGCCGGTCGGGTGCTGGGGCAGCGCGCCGACCCTGAGACGGATCGAGCGCACACGCTCGAACTGTCCGGCGAGATGCGCGCCGACGATGGCGATGAAGCCGGGCGCAAGTCCGCACTGCGGGGCCATGATCCCTTTTGCCGACGCCGCCAGCGCGCGGATGTGCTTCGTCGTCCCCACGTCCTCGGTGAGGTCGAAATAGTGCAGCCCGCGCGCATGCGCGGTCGAGGCGACCTGCTTGTTGAAGGCGTAGGGCAGGCAGGAGAGAACGGCCTCGCGACCGGCCAGCGCCGCGCTCATCGCGGCGGCGTCGCCGACGTCGATGGAGCGCACGGAGAACGGCGCGCCGGGAACAGGACGCGCGTCGAAGCCTACGACGTCGAACCCGCCGTCGGCCAAGAGCTCGGCGGCGAGGCGGCCGACCTTGCCGAGGCCGAGCACGGCGATCTTTGTGAACATTGGCGGCGGCGCCCTCCTCTTGCGACGCTCATGGCGGGCTGAGGGCCGGACTATCCTCTCAGCGCCTTGTTCGCCGGATCATAAGGACTGTCGGCAATCACGACCGCGCGGCGCGTCTCGCCGAGGATGCGCAGGCCGAGTTCGCTGCCTGGAGCGGAGAATTCGGGCTTGACCATCGCCAAGGCCAGCGACTTGCCGGTCCGCCAGCCGTAGCCGCCGGAGGTGGTCCGGCCGATCATTTCGCCATTCCTCGTCACCGGCTCCGAGCCTCGCGCGTCGGCGTCGCTCACGCCTTGGACCTCGAGCGTGACCAGCCTGTTGTTAAAACCGGCCCCCTTCCAGGCGAGGAGCGCGTCGCGGCCAAGGAACGGACCTTTGTTGAAATCGACGAA
>DATNBG010000594.1:0-10076 GCA_035572075.1 Roseiarcus sp.
CCGCCTCCTTGAGGAGCAGGGGGTTCCCTTCCATGTCATCACGGTCCTGACCGAGCGCGCGCTCGACATGCCCGACGAGCTGTTTGACTTCTACGTCGGCAGCGGGATTCGGGAAGTCGGATTCAATGTCGAGGAGATTGAAGGGGCCCACGCGAGCTCGTCCCTCGCCGGGACCGAGGCCAGGTTCCGCTGCTTCATCCGGCGGTTCTTCGATCTTGTCTGGGATTCGCCTGAGCGCATCAAAGTGCGCGAGCTTGAAAGCGCGCTCGGCATGGCCCTTCTCGACGAGCCGGTCGTTGACGAACAGAATATCCCGTTCGCGATCGTCAGCGTCAGCGTCGATGGGATGGTGTCGACGTTTTCTCCGGAGTTGCTCGGCGCCCGAAGCCCGCGCTTCGAATCCTTCGCGTTCGGGCGCGTCGACTCGCATCGCCTTTCGGACATCGCCATTGAACCGCGGTTCGCCACGATCAACAGCGAGATCCAGGCGGGCGTTCGCGCGTGCGAACGCGCCTGCCCATACTTTCGCTGGTGCGGCGGCGGCGCCCCGGCGAACAAACTGTTCGAGACCGGGCGGTTTGACTCCACCGAAACGATGCATTGCCGCCTGATGCGACAAGTCATTTTCGATGAGGCGCTTCGTGGATTTGAACGCCAGTTCCCGAGCGGGGTCGAAGCCTGCTGAGACCGCGCTCCCGTTTTGGGCAAGGGAGAGAGATCATGTTCGATAACATTCAATACGTCTATGTCGCGTATATCGCGATCGGCTTGATTGTGGTTCTCTGCTACTCGTGGCAGCGCTTTGACGAGCCGACGTTTCCCAACAAGGAGACGCTGCCCCACGCAGTCGAGCCGATTCAATATCTGTTCACGGGGCGCGCCTACAAGAGAGCGCGGCTGATCTATCTATGCGGCGCCGTGCTGCTCTATGTTTTGTTGATCCTGGCCGGTCCCCAGCTCGTCAAGCTCATTCCCGGCGCCTCACAGTCGAACGTTCCCCTGGAAGCCTGGCCGCTCCTCGTTGCGCTCATTCTCGTCGGATTCATGCCCAACTCCAATATCGAGTGGCTGATGGCCATCGAGAGGTGGCTCAGGCGCGGTGTCCACGAATTGTTTCTCGTTCCGACCGGAATCGTGCGGACGATCGGCGTCCTCGAATACGCGAACTATGACCCGCCCGCGAGCGTTCTTGCCGGCATTGCCGACTCTGAGAAAGACAAGCTGCAAAAGGACCTCGCCGCCTTCAAGGGCTCGCTCGAATACAAGTGGGCGCGCGCGACGCTTCTTCGCGAGTCGCTGGACGTGAAGGGCGGCGACGGCAATCCGCTGATGGGGGACTCGTTCGCTCCGTTCGAACAGGATCTGAAGGGCATCAAGGAGCGGTACAGCCAGCTCGAGCTCCAGATGCGTCTCGCCGAGCGGAAGGAGCAGCTCGCGGATTCGGTCGATGGCCTCCTTAAGCGAATGTACGCCTATATCGCTTGGGGAATCCGCCGCCAGTCCAAATCGGAGCGGGCGGTTTTTCGCAACCTCGAGACGCTCGGCTTTGACATTCCGCCGGTCAGCAACCGGCGGGTGTTCGACGTGGTCGTCCCGGCGGCCCTCCTCGTCGCGCTCATCACCTTCCTGTTCTGGGTGGGCCACGACGCAATGTTTCCCCCGCCCGAGCAGGCCGGCTCGGACAGTATCGTCACTTCCCTGTCGTCGGCGATGGCCGCCGGCCTGATGTACGGCTACGCCGTCTATGCCGCGCTGAGGAGCCGTTCGCGCCAGATCGAGGACGGCGCGTGGATGCAGAGGTCGCCCAAGTGCTATCTGCCGATCGCTGTGCGCGCTGGACTCTTCTCCTGGGCCATCATCGTGGCCTCGACGGTGCTGATGACGGTGTGGAGCTGGGCGTTCGGGCAGCCGCCAGACTGGCGCTTCCTGCCGGAGTTCATCGCGACGGCGCTCCCTTGGGTTGTCGCCGGCGCGGCGGCGAGTTGCCTGATCGCGATGCTGCTCTCTGGCGACGTCCGGCGCACGACGCGCGGCGACCGGTTGCGCGACGCGCTCATCCTGGGGTGCTTGCTCGGCCTCGCCGTGGCCTTCGCAAATGACGTGCAGGGCGCTCTCAAGGATTCCATCCATCATACCCCCCGCAATTATCTGGAGATCATTTACGCGGGCGCCGCTGTCGGGCTCGCCGGCGTGGCGTGCGGGATGGTGATCGGATTCATGGCGCCGAACGCGTGCCGGTCGAATATCGTCACGCCCTTCAGCGCGGAAATGGCCAAGGCGCTTGACCGGGGGTTGCAGGCGGCGCGCGAATCGCTCGGCAGCGACGAGGCGGCCAGGACCTGGCTTTTCACTCCACGAACCGATCTCGGCGGAATCACTCCCGCGGAGGCGGTCCAGCACACGCAACTCGACCGGGTGAAACAGATCCTCGCCGAGGAGGCGCGGCGCCAGAAGCGCGGTCAGACCGTCGTGTCGTTGAACCCGCCGGAGGGAAGGCGAGTCGCGGGCGGCTGATCCAAATGGCGGGCGGCGGCGCCCTCTTCACTCCGCCGCCGCGGGCTGGGCGTGCGCCCGCGGCGCGCGCTTGCCGGACACCGCGGCGCCCGCGTCGGGCTTGAGGTGCGCGAAGACGATGACGGACAGGCTCGAGACGATCGCGACCAGGACAAAGGCGAGCGAGAGATCGCGCGCCTGAAGCTCGGAATCGCCGAAGCCGAGCTGGATCGTCTCCACGCAGATCGCAGCCAGCGCCACCCCGACCGCGCCGGAGGTCTGCTGCGACACGCTGGCCAGGCTGGTCGCGCGGCTCATCCGCGGCGGATCGATGTCGGCGTAGCTCAGGGCGTTGAGGGAGGTGAACACCAGCGAGCGGAAGAAGCCGCCGGCGAGGAGGACCAGGAAGATGAGCCAGTGCGGCGTCGAGGCCGTGAACAAGGCGCAGGCGCCGAGGAACACCCCGGAGATCGAGCCCATGACGATCAGCGCCTGGCGGAAGCCGAACCAGCGCAGCGCCGTCGTGGCGCTGAATTTCATCATGAGCGAGCCCGCGGCGGCGGCGAAGGTGAGCGAGCCCGATTCGAACGGCGTGAGGTCGAACCCGATTTGCAAGAGCAGCGGCAGCAGGAACGGCAGGGCGGCGACGCCGATCCGGAACAGGAGCCCGCCGGCGACGCCAGCGAAGAAGGTCGGGATCCCGAGGAGCTTGAGATCGAGGATCGCATCATCGTGGCCGCGGGCGTGGCGGACGTAGAGCGCGAGCGATCCGGCGCCGATCCCGGCCAGCGCCGCGATGATCCAGAAGGGCGCGATTCCGCGTCCCGTGACGCTCATCGCGGAGATCAGGCTGAACAGCCCGATCCCCGAGAGCGCGAATCCCTTGAAGTCGAAGCGCGGCGCCGCCTCCTCGCGCAGGTTCGGGATGAATTTGAGCGTGAGAGCCACGCCGAGAACGCCGATCGGCACATTGATCCAGAAAATCCACCGCCAATGGAAATAGGTGGTGATGAAGCCGCCGAGCGGCGGCCCGGCGATCGGGCCGACCAGGGCCGGCACGCTGAAGAAGGCCATCGCGCTCACGAGGTCGCTCTTGGCGATCGAGCGCAACAGCACGAGGCGCCCGACCGGGACCATCATCGCCCCGCCCAGCCCCTGGAACACCCGCGCGCCGATGAGCGTCGCAAGCGAGGTCGAAGCCCCGCACAGGATCGAGCCGAGCGTGAAGACGACGATCGCGCCGCAAAACACCGTGCGCGCGCCGAACCGGTCGGCGACCCAGCCCGAGGCGGGAATGAACACCGCCAGCGTCAAGAGGTAGGAGGTCAGCGCCAGCTTGAGGACGATCGGGTCCTGGTGGAGGTCGCTGGCGATCGCCGGCAGCGAGGTCGAGATGACGGTGCCGTCCATGTTCTCCATGAACAGGGCGGTGGCGATGATGAGGGCGGTGAGGACGGCGGAGCGCATCGACGAATCTTAGGCGCCTTTTGGCGCGCGGACGCCCCGGCCGCAAGCCAAAGGCCGCACGGGCAGGTCCCGAGGGGGCTTCCCGCAAAGCCTTCCGCAACGCGCACGGGATCGGCTTATTTACGGGCCGAGATCGAGATACACGGTGACGGCGGCGCTGGCGATGACAGTGACGTCATCGGGCCCCTCGTTCGGGATATCCAAACCGCCCTTCACCGGGGTTCCGCGGCGAAACGGAAAATCGGAGTTAAGTCATTGAAAACAAACACTCCGCGAAAACGGCGAAATGAAATCGGAGCTAAGCCTTTGAAAACAAATAATCCCGCGAAACGCCTGATTCGGCGCTCATAACGATTCCAATGACTTACGGCATGCCGTGCGAAACGCTTCGTTTCGCCTGGCGAAATGAAGGGTTCGTTTTGCCTGCTTTCAGCACCGCCGCGCGAACGGAAACGGTCGCGCGGCGTCATTTTCGAGGGACGGGAAAAAAGTTGCGCAAAGGAGCAGGCAAGTCCATGGAATCATTGACGCGCGCAACATTGTGCGCGGGCTTCGCCGGGCCTCAGAAGGCGTTGCGGTCGTGGTAGGTTTGCAGGAATTGCCTGACCCTCGGCTCCGCGCTCTCATGGAATACATGGGCCGGCGGGCCCTCGTCGATGATGCGGCCCTCGTCGATGAAGGCGATGCGGCCCGCGACATGGGCGGCGAACCCCATCTCGTGAGTAACGACCAGCATCGTCATGCCCTCGGCGGCGAGGCTCTTCATCACCTCGAGCACTTCGCCGACCAGCTCCGGATCGAGCGCCGAGGTGGGCTCGTCGAACAGCATGAGGCGAGGCTGCATCGCCAGCGCCCGGGCGATCGCGACGCGCTGCTGCTGGCCGCCGGAGAGACGCGACGGATAGGCCCCGGCCTTGGCCGCAAGCCCGACGCGGGTCAGCATCGCCATGGCGCGATCGGCCGCTTCGCGCATGGCGAGTCCGCGCACCCGCCGAAGCGGCTCGGCGACATTGCCGAGCGCCGTCATGTGCGGCCAGAGGTTGAAGTGCTGGAACACCATGCCGATCTCGCGCCGCATCTCGCGCAAGGTTCGCGTGCGCATGCGTCCGCGCGTTCCATCGCGCTTATCCTCGTAGCCGATCAGCCGGCCGTCGATGCGAATCTCGCCGGAATCATAAGGCTCGAGAAAGTTCACGCATCTGAGCAGCGTGCTCTTGCCCGATCCGCTGGGCCCGATCAGACATACGACCTCCGAACGCTGGACGGAAAGGTCGACGCCGCGCAGCACCGGATGCGCGCCGAAGCTCTTCATGACCTTCGCAAGCTCGATCATCGGCGCGCTCACGCGGGCGCTCCCTGATGCGCGAGATAGGCCGTGACCCTGGCTTCGATCCGCGCGCCCGCGCGCGATACGACCTCGACCAGAAGCCAGTAGAAGACCGCCATCCCGAAGATCGCGTCGAAGGCGGTGAACGTCTCCGCCGCCATCGTCTGCACCTGATACATGAGCTCGGGCACGGTGATGATCGACAGGACCACGGTCTCCTTCGACAGGATGATCAGCATGTTGACGATCGACGGAACGGCGGCGATCAGCGCCCCCGGCAGCATCACCCGCATCATCGTGTCGATGGGCGCCATGCCGACGCTGACCGCCGCCTCGATCTGGCCGGCCGGCACCGCGGCGAAGCCGGCCCGGAAGATCTCGGCGAAATAGGCCGACGAATAGAGGGCGAGCCCGAGGATGCCCGCCGCGGTCGCGCTGAGCCTGAGCCCGATCGACGGACCGCCCGCATAGAGGAGGAAGAGCTGCACCAGGAACGGCGTGCCTCGGAAGATTTCGATGAAGACCCGGATCAGCCCGTTCACCGGCGCAAGCCTAAGCCGGCGGATGAGCGCGATCGCGAAGCCGAGCATGAGGCCGAGCGCCCCGCCCGCCGCCCAGCACAGGATGGTGACGCCGAAGCCGCTCAAGAGCGAGGGCGCATAATGCCAGAAGAGGCTCATGCTCATCGCGCGCCCGGCGCCCCAAGGCGCCGCTCCGCGAGCGCGCCGAGCGCCGCCAGGCACAGGTTGATCACGAGATAGAACAGCCCGCCAGCGAGATAGGCTTCGAGCGGCCGATAGGTCTCGGAGGCGATGTTCATGCTGACCCGCGTGAGTTCGGCGATGCCGACCACCGAGACGAGCGAGGAAGCCTTGAGCAGGAGGATGAATTCGCTGATGAGCGGGGGCGTCGAAATCCGGAGCGCCTGCGGCATCAGGATGCGTCGCCAGATGTCGAGGCCGGAGAAGCCGAGCGCGGTCGCCGCCTCCCCTTGCCCGCGCGGCACGGCGTTGAGCGCGCCGCGCAGGATTTCCGCTTGATACGCCGCCGAAGAGAGCGCGAGCGCCCCGACCGCCGCCACGATCGCCGGCACGTCGATCCCGTATTCGGCGAGGAAATAATAGATGAACAGAAGCTGCACCAGCAGCGGCACGCCGCGGAAGACGCTGACGTAGACCGCGCCCGCGCGCCTGAGCCACGGGCGCCGCGAGACGCGGGCGGCGCAGATAGCTGAGCCGATCGCAAAGCCCAGCACGATCCCGGCGAAGGAGACGGCGATCGTGGCGCCCGCCGCCCGCGTGAGATAGCCGAACGAGTGGAGGATGACCTCGGGCTTCATCGAGGCGGCGCTGTAACGGAACGGCGGACTGGAACAAGATGTGTTCGGACGGAACCGTCATCGCGAGGACCCCCGGGTCTTGGCCCGGGGGGACGCGGCGATCCAGGAATCGTAGGGCGCCCGGCGACTCCTGGATTGCTTCGGCTCACGCTCGCAATGACGATGGCCCCTGGCCTTTATCAATCCGTCAGATGGTGGGCTCGGGCACCGTCTTGGGCAGCTTGACCGTCTGGCCGAACCATTCCTTCTGGATGCGGGCCATCGTTCCGTCTTCGTCGAGCTTGACGATCGCCGCGTTGATCGCCTCCATCAGCGACTTGTCCTCGAGCCGGCCGACCCAGGAAAAATAGGTCGGCTCGCCGAATGGCGGCATCACCACGGCGAACGTGTCGGGGCGCTGCTTGGCGGCGTAAGCAAGATTGGGCAGCGAATTGACAGTCGCGTCGACGCGTCCGGCGGCGAGGTCGGCGGAAGCCTGGTTGTTGTCGACATATTCCTTGATCTCGACCGGCTTCGGCAATTTCGCGGCGAAGGCCTTGAGCTGCGCGAGCTGGGATGTGCCCTTCTGGCCGCCGACCGTCTTGCCGGCGATGTCCTCGGGCTTCATGATGCTCTTGTCATTGGCGCGCTTCATCAGCGCCGCGGTCGCGTCGGCGATCGGCACGGTGAAGGCATAGTGCTTCATGCGCTCCTTGGTGATGGTCACCGGCGCGATGCACAGATCGAACTTCTTCGCTTCAAGGCCCGGCAGAACGCTGGTCCACGGCAGGTCGAGGTAGGAGGCCTTGACGCCCATCTCCTTGGCGACCGCGTCGATCAGCTCGCGATCGACGCCCTTGTAGGTTCCGTTGTCGGAGATATCGAACGGCGGGAACTGCATCTCGGTCGCGGTCGAGAGCACGCCGCGCTTCTTGACCTCGGCCAGCGTATCGTCCGCGAGCGCCGCGCGCGTGAAGCCGAACACGGCGCCAGAAGCGGCGAACGCGGACAGTCCGCGCTCGAGCGCTTCGCGCCGCGTCCAGGCGAGTTTGTCGAATGTCGTCATTGCCGGGCTCCCATGTCCTTACCGGTCTGAACCGGGCTCCGGACCGCATTCTGCGCCATCCAGCCCTCGCGCCCAAGAGCTCCGTCGTTCAGCCTTGCGCCAATGTTGACGACCATCGTCCGGGTGTCAAATTGCGGCGCCCCTTCTCCCCGCATGGCCCGTCGAAAGACGGGCGTCTGACGACGCCCTATGCGGCGAGAAGGTTGGAATGAGGGCGGGGCGAGGGAACCCCCGGCAATTCCGGGCAATCCAGCGGCAATACCAGCCCGGTTGCCCGAGCGCTCCGGACGTGCATTTCTATTCCCCCGCAGGCCGCCAAGGACGATCCCGGCCGCCAGACAATCGAGGCTCGAGTCCCGTCATGATCGAAGAACCGCTCCCGCTCGTCTTCGCCCCGTCCATCGAACGGCCCCCCGGCGAGCTCGTCGAGCGTTTTCGCGGCGCGCCGACCAGCTTCATCGTCGACGCCATGAATGGGACAGGCGCTCTCGATTGGCGGATCAGGGCGCTCGTCGGCCGCTCGCTCGTCGGCGTCGCACTCACCTGCGACTGCGGGCCGATCGACAATCTGGCGTTCCTGGCGGCGATCATGGAATGCCGGCCCGGCGATGTGCTGGTGGTCGCGACCGGAGGCTACACGGGCGCGGCGGTGACCGGCGATCTCCTGCTCGGCGTCGCGCGCAACCGCGGCGCGGCCGGCTTCGTCACCGACGGTCTGGTGCGCGACCTCGAGGACCTCGAGACGATCGGCCTGCCCGTCTTCGCCATGGGCGTCACGCCGAATTCGCCGCAAAGGCGCGGTCCCGGCTCGGTCGGCCTGCCGATCGTCTGCGGCGGCGTCCCGATCGCCTCCGGCGATCTCATCGTCGGCGACCGCGACGGCGTGGTCGTCGTCCCCCGCGCGCGCATGGCCGAAACGCTCGAGAGCCTCGAGAAAGTCAAAGCGGTCGAGGCGGCGACGCTCGAGCGCGTGCGGGGCGGATTAAAAGAGCTGCCGGTGGAGGTTCCCATGCTGAAAAGGATTGGCCGGGCGTAAAGGCGCGCAGGTAAGATTCATCGGGAGGGCGGGAGCCGTGATCGACTTTCCCATCATCGATTCCCACATCCATCTCCTCGACCAGCAGCGGTTCGGCTATTCTTGGGCTACGGGAGCGCCGGCTCTCAAGCGCGACTGGACGCCGGACGATCTCGCCAATGCGGCGAAACCGCTGGAGATCGAAGGGTTCGTGTTCGTCGAAGTCGATGTCGACATGCCGCGCTATCTCGACGAAGCGGAATGGGTGGACGGCCTCGCGATGCACGATCGCCGCATCCGCGGCGCGGTCGTCTGCCTGCCCCTCGAGCGGGGCGCGGCGATCGAACCCGAGCTGGCGCGGGTCGCTAAGCTCAAGACAGTCCGCGGCGTGCGTCGCCTTATCCAGAACCAGCCCGACCCGGACTATGTGCTTAAGCCCGGCTTTCTGGAGGCGATCCGGCTCTTGCCGAAATACAATCTTTCGTTCGACGTCTGCATCCTGCATCCGCAGATGGCCAACACGCTCGCGATGATGCGCAAGTGTCCCGACGTCTCCTTCGTTCTCGATCACATTGGCAAGCCCGCGATCAAGGCCGGCCTCATCGAGACGTGGCGGGCGCAGATTCGCGAAATGGCGGCGCTGCCGAATGTCGTGTGCAAGCTTTCCGGCGTCACCACCGAGGCCGAGCACAAGACCTGGACCCGCGACCAGCTCAGGCCCTACATCGATCGCGTCCTCGATTGCTTCGGCCCGGACCGCATCCTTTATGGCGGAGACTGGCCGGTGTCCGAGCTGGCCGGGAGCTATCTGCAATGGCTCGCGACGCTCGACTGGGCGACGGCCGGCTTTTCGCCGTCCGACAAGCGCAAGCTCTTCCGCGACAACGCGATCAGATTCTATCGGCTCGACGTCTGATGGATAAAGCCACCCTCGAACGCAAGGGCTATAGCGTCGCCGCGCTGCGCGAGCTTGCCCGCAAGGAGCTGCCGCGCGTGCTGTTCGACATGGTCGACGGCGCGGCCGGCGATGAGATCACCATGCGTCGGAACGAAGCGGCGCTTGCGGAGCTCGAACTTGCGCCGAAACTGCTCGCCGGCGCGCCGAAGCGCGACCAGTCGGTCGAGCTGTTCGGCGCCCGATTGCCGTCGCCGGTCGTCATCGGCCCGACCGGCCTCGCCGGCCTCCTGTGGCCGCATGCGGAACTCGCCGCGGCGCGCGCCGCGGCCCGGTTCGGAACCATCTACTGCGCGAGCCACGCTTCGCTGTCGAGCCTGGAGGAGATCGGCGCGGCGGCGCCGGGGCCGAAATGGATGCAGACATTCCTCTACAAGGACAGGGGGCTCACCAAGGAATTCGCAGCGCGCGCGGCGTCCGCTGGGTACAAGGCGC
>DATNBG010000595.1:0-2384 GCA_035572075.1 Roseiarcus sp.
CTCTCCTGCGTCGAGCTCATGGAGGCGACGCTCAAGCGGATCGACGCGCTCAATCCGACCTTCAACGCCATCGTGGCGCTTCGCGACCGCGACGAGCTTCTCGCCGAGGCGAAAGCCAAGGACTCCGGGCCCGCCGGCGGCGCCTTGTTCGGGCTGCCGCTCGCGGTCAAGGATCTTGCGGCGGCCAGGGGCATGCGCATGACCATGGGCTCACCGCTCCTCGAACATTTCGTCCCGAGCGAGGACTCGATCTTCGTCGAACGGCTTCGCGCGGCGGGTGCGATCCTCATCGGCAAGACCAACACCCCCGAATTCGGCCTCGGCTCCCAGACCTACAATCCCGTCTTTGGTGTAACGCGGAACGCCTACGATCCAGCGCTCACCGCGGGCGGCTCGAGCGGCGGCGCGGCGGTTGCGCTGGCGCTGAGAATGGTCGCGCTCTCGGACGGCTCCGACTATGGCGGCAGCCTGCGCAACCCGGCGGGGTGGAACAATGTCTACGGATTCCGCCCGTCGATCGGGCGCGTTCCGGGCGACGGGCGCGAAGCCTGGCTGCCTTCGATGGCCGTCAACGGACCGATGGCGCGCAACCCCGCCGACCTCGCGCTCCTGCTCTCGGTGATGGCGGGCTACGACCCGCGCGAGCCGCTCTCGCTCGCCGGCGACGGACAAGAATTCGCCGCGCCCCTCGGCGAGCCCAGGAAAGGCCTTCGCATCGCCTGGGCCGCCGACTGGAACGGCGCTTTCCCTTGCGAGCAAGGCGTGCTCGCGGTCTGCGAGCAGGCGCTGAAAGTGTTCGAGCGCATGGGGCTCGTGGTCGAGCCCGCGGTCCCCGACTTTTCCTTTGACGAATTGTGGGAGGCCTTCGTTCGTCTGCGCTGCTGGCAGGCGAGTGCGAACCTCCTGCCGTTCTGGAGCGATCCGGCGATGCGCAAGCTCCTCAAGCCCGAGGCCCAATGGGAGGTCGAATGCGGCGCGAAGCTCTCGGCCTTCGACATTTCCGCCGCGTCGGCGTCACGCACGCGCTTCACGCACGCCATCCGGCGGTTCCTCGGCGATTACGACTTTCTCGTGCTGCCGACCGCCCAGGTCTTTCCGTTTCCGGTCGAAACCCACTGGCCGGCTGAGATCGCAGGGCGCCGGATGACGACCTATCACGAATGGATGAAATGCGTCGTTCCGGCGACGATGATGGGAGGCCCGGCGCTCGCCGCGCCCGCCGGTTTCGACGCGCGCGGCCTGCCGATGGGAATTCAGATCATCGGCCGCAATCGCGCCGAGCTCGACTGCCTGAGTCTCGCCGCCGCCTACCACGAGGCGGCGAGGCCCGATCGGCGAGAGCCTCGAGCGTTGCGGAAGCCGTCCACCCCATCCGCATTTTCGTGACTACAACGAGATGGTTCAGGTCGGTCCAATGCCGTCATTGCGAGCGCAGCGAAGCAATCCAGGGGAACGCAGGGCGCCCTACGATTTCTGGATCGCCGCGTCGCTTCGCTCCTCGCGATGACGATGACAACTCCATCCGAACGCATCCTGCTCTAATCAAACGCGATACGATACCAGCCCCATGCGCAATTTCCTCATCGACACCGACACCGCCTCCGACGACGCTGTCGCGATCATCATGGCGCTCTCGGAGCCCGGCGTGCGGGTGCTGGGCTTGACCATCGTCGCGGGCAACGTCGGCGTCGAGCAGGCGACCCGGAACGCGCTGCTGACCGCCGAGATATGCAAGTCCGACGTTCCGGTCTTCGCCGGGGCCGACGCGCCGCTCGACCGCGCGCACGAGCACGCGCACTGGTTTCACGGCAAGGACGGACTCGGCGATCGGGGCTACCCTGCGCCGAAGCGCAAGGCGGAGCGCGAGGGCGCGGTCGAGGCGATCCTGCGCCTCTCCAAGGCCGAGCCCGGCCTGACCCTGGTGACGCTTGGGCCGCTCACCAATATCGCGCTGGCGCTCGAGGGCGATCATGAGTTGGCCGAGCGGATCGGCCGCTGCGTTATCATGGGCGGCGCGCCCTGCTGCGAGGGCAATGTGACGCCGGCGGCCGAGTACAACATCTGGGTCGACCCGGAGGCGGCGCGCGCCGTCTTCCGCTCCAAGCTGCCGATCGAAATGATCGGCTGGCACGTCTCGCGCGGCGCGTCGGTCCTGAGCGACGACGAGGTGGCCGCGATCGAGGCGATCGGAACGGCCAAGGCGAAGTTCGCTATCGAGACGAACAGCCGCGCTCGCGAGGCCTATCACGTCCAGACCGGCGAGGCCGGCCTGTCGCTCGCCGACCCGACCGCGATGGCGGTGGCGCTCGACCGCTCGATCGGCCTTGCGTGGTCCCGTCATCGGGTGGCGATCGAAACGACAAGCGAGCTCACCCGCGGCATGA
>DATNBG010000596.1:0-2230 GCA_035572075.1 Roseiarcus sp.
CCGGGCCTTGCATCCAAGGATCCCGCCGTGATCGCCGCCTCGACCGCCGCGCAGCTCCTGATCGAAAGCGAGCGGCTCACCGCCGCGGAACAGGACGCGCCGGCCGCGCGGTTTAAGACCGCCGCGCCGTGAGCTTTCCGCGGCCCGGCCCCTCCCCGCTGCGCGGGTGAGGAAAGGCCGCGGCGCCTATCCTCCCATGCCGCGAAGCGGCTGGGGAGGGGGACCGGCCGAAGGCCGATGGAGGGGGTTTGCAAGCGCTACCGAGAGTCAGTCGACGGGGACGTTGGCGCTACAGGTTATCGTTATAAGAGCCGTTGTTTTTGGAGCCTAGGAGAAAGAAGGGCTATGGGAATTACCTAGAGTTATCAAATAGATAGTAAAAGACATAAGACATATGGTATCTGGAATCCCGCAAAAACCAGATTTTCGTTGCAGAAAAATAAGGTTAAGCCCTTGAAATCGCTTCGCCGCGTGCAGAATCGCACACCCCCGGGCTGGCATGGCCGGAAGGCGCCCGTTACGAGCGGCGCCGCTTGCGCGCGACGCGCTTGGCCTTGGCGGGCGCCTTGACCTTCACTTTCGCCTTGACCTTCGCCTTCCTTTTGGCCTTCGCCCTGGTTTCAACGAGCGCCGCGACGCGCGCCTCGACATCGGCGCCATTCGCCTTGAGCCGCTCGCCGATGCGGGCGACCTCCTCGTCCGCGAGAATCGCCGGCCGGCCGAGCGCGAGCGCGATCGCGTAGAGCCGGGCCAGCGTTTCCAGCTCCCGCGCCCGGACGAGCGCGGCCGCGAGCGTCGCGCCGGTGGTCAGCGCGCACGAGTTGCTGAGCAGAACCGCGTGGCCCTGGCCGAGCGCCTCGAGCGTCACGCTCGCCAGTTCCCTCGCGCCGGCGGGCGCGTATTTGGCGCAGCGGATGATCGGGGTTCCGAACAGCGCGATCATCGGATGGGCGGCCGGGATGGGCTTGCCCGCCATGGCGAGCGCGGTCGCGTAAGGCGACTGGAACCGTATGATCGCCCCGATGTCGGGGCGCGCGCGGGCGATATCGAGGTGAATGCGCCATTCGCCTGCCGGCTTCAGCGGACCCTTCCACGCGCCGTATTCGCCGATGAGCGGCATGAGCGCGATCATCGGTGGCCGGAGGCGCGGATAGCTCACGCCGCTCGGCGTGATGAGCAGCGAGTCGTCGAAGCGCGCCGAAATGTCGCCGCCGATGGGACCGCTCAGTCCCGCGGCGATCAGGCTCGCGCCATGCGCGATAATCGATTCGCGCATCGCCTTCTCGGTCGTGGCCATGTGTCTGCCTTCGTTCGCCGCGGATCCGCGTCTTGCCCCCGCTTTTGCGAAGATCGCCGCCGAAATCAAGCTTGAGGCCGCTCGCCGCCTCCGGCTTGTGTCCGCCGCGCGACTGGCTCAATCCTGTCGCGCTCGCGCGCCCTGCCGGCTTATAAGGGATGGCCCGCGCCCTTGCTGGTATTGGAGGCCTAGTGTCGCGACATCAATCCGCAAATCTGTTTGATCTCATCGCGTCGCGGGCGCCCCATCCAGACAAGCTCGCTCTCGAGACCGGCGACGCGACGGCGCTGACCTATGCCGAACTCCTCAATCGCTCGGCGCGCGCCGCCAATGCGCTGGTTGAACTCGGGGTCGAGCCGGGCGACCGGGTCGCCGCGCAGATCGACAAATCAACCGACATGATCGTGCTGGCCCTCGCCTGCCTTCGGGCGGGCGCGGTCCTGTTGCCGCTGAACACGGCCTACACGCTCGCCGAGCTCGAATATTTCCTTGGCGACGCCGAGCCGGCGCTCACCCTCTGCCGCCCCGACTCGCTCGAGCCGGTTCGCGCGCTCGCGCGCAAGCTTGGGCTCAGCGCGGTCGAGAGCCTCGGGGCCAAGCGCGACGGAACCTTCGCCGGGAGAATCGCCGCCGCTCCGCCCGGGTTCGAGACCGTCCCGCGCGCGAGCGACGACCTCGCCGCGATCCTCTATACGTCCGGCACCACCGGACGCTCGAAGGGCGCGATGCTGACGCACGAGAATCTCAGGTCGAACGCGCTGGCGCTCGTCGACCTCTGGCGTTTTACCGCGGCGGACAGGCTCATCCACGCGCTGCCCGTCTTCCATACGCATGGGCTGTTCGTGGCGGTCAATGTCGCGCTCCTCTCGGGGACGACAATGATCTACATGCCGAGATTCGACGCCGACGCGGTGATCGCCGCGCTTCCGCGAG
>DATNBG010000597.1:0-4568 GCA_035572075.1 Roseiarcus sp.
GGAGGGCCGCCTGGCGGGGCCGCTCGACGGCGTTCCGATCGCCTGGAAAGACCTCGTCGACATGGCGGGCGAGCGCACCACCGCGGGATCGGCGCTCTACGCCAATTCGCCCGTCAAGGAAAAAGACGCGCCGATCGTCGCCAACCTCGCCGCGGCGGGCATGGCGGCGCTCGGCAAGACGAATCTCACCGAATTCGCCTTCTCCGCGATTGGCCTCAATCCCCATTTCGGCACGCCGAGGAACCCGCGCGATTCCGTGACCCCCCGCATCGCCGGAGGCTCTTCGTCGGGCGCGGCGGTCGCGGTCGCGGGCGGCCTTGCGCCTTGCGCCATCGGCTCCGACACCGGCGGCTCGATCCGGGCGCCGGCCGGCTTCTGCGGCATTGTCGGGTTCAAGACCAGCGAGGGGCGGATCGACAAGCAGGGCGTCTTTCCGCTCTCCCGCACGCTCGACACGATCGGCCCGATGGCGCACACGGTCGAGGATTGCATTCTGATCGATGCGGCTTTGCGCGCTCAGCCGGCCGCGCCAATGCGCGCGCTCGATCTCAAGGGCGTCGAATTCGTCGTGCCCGACAGAAGTGGAATCGACGACGCCGACGGAGCGGTCGCGGCCAATTTCGAAACCGTCATGAAGCGGCTCGCGGCGGCGGGGGCCAGGGTCGCGTCGAGGCCGGTCCCTTTGATCGGCGCGATGCGCGCTTTCATCGCGCAACATGGCTCGCTGGTCGCGATCGAGGCCTATGCCGAACATCGCGCTCTGTTTGATTCCGCCGACGCTGAGCGGATGGATCGCCGCGTCGTCAACCGGGCCCTGCTTGGCCGCAGGGCGAGCGGGCAAGACGTGATCGACCTCAAGCGCGAGCGCGAGAGGCTCATCGCCGCCCTCGCCGGCGATCTCAAGGGCGCGCTCATGGTCCTGCCCTCAACGCCGATGACCGCTCCGGCCATCGAGCCGCTCGAGCGGGACGACGAACTCTTCCGCCTCACCAACCTGCGCGCCATCCACTATACGTTTCTCGGCAACCTGTTCCGGATGTGCGGCCTTGCCCTGCCGTCGGGAACGGATCCCGCCGGCCTGCCGACCGGCGTCCAGTTCCTCGCGCCCGCGGGCGAGGACGATCGGCTGCTCTCGATCGGCCTGAGCATCGAGCGCGCGCTCGCGGGCTGAACGGTTCCCCCCGCCGCCTGCATTGCGTGAGCCAGCAAAAAGCGACAGGATCGCGCTTCGCGCGGGCGCCAAAACCGGCCTGACACGATGGGAGGAACGCGAATGGCGGATACGAGCAGGATCGCGGCCGTGCTGAAACAGGCCGCCGATTCGGGCGACGTGCCCGGCGTCGTCGCGACGGCGGCGACGCGAGACGGCGTCATTTTCGAGGGCGGCTACGGCAAGCGCGCGCTCCCCTCCGGCGAGCCGATGACGGCGGACACCGTCGTGTGGATCGCCTCGATGACCAAGGCGATCACCGGCGCCTGCGCCATGCAGCAGGTCGAGCGCGGCAAGCTTTCACTCGACGCGCCGATCAAGGCGGTTCTGCCCGAACTTGAGAAGCCGAAGGTGCTCGAAGGCTTCGACGCCGACGGCAATCCGAAAACGCGCCCGGCGCGCGGCGACATCACGCTGCGCCACTTGCTCACTCACACCTCCGGCTACGCCTACGATTTCTGGAGCGACGATATCACGCGTTATCTCGAAAAGACGGGAACGCCGCCGATCATCTCCTGCGTCAACGCCGCGCTGACCCTGCCGCTGATCTTCGACCCTGGCGCGAAATGGGATTACGGAATCGGCATCGACTTCGCGGGCAAGGCGGTGGAGAACGTCACCGGCCAGAAGCTCGGCCGCTATATGAAGGACAACATCTTCGATCCGCTCGGTATGAAAGACACGGCATTCAAGATCGGCGACGAACAGCGCAAGCGGCTCGCCAAGGTCCACGCGCGCACGCCGGAGGGTTTCGTGGCGACCGACACCGAGATCCCTCAAGCGCCGGAGTTCGAGATGGGCGGCGGCGGGCTCTACGGAACGGTCGGCGACTATCTCAAATTCGCGCAAGTCTTCCTGCATGAGGGGACGTTCAACGGCGCGCAGATCCTCAAGCCGGAAACGGTTAAGCTCATGAGCCAGCACGCCGCCGGGGACGTGCGCGTCCGCCCGCTCAAGACCGCGCAGGCGCCGATCTCGAACGACGTCGATTTCATCGGCGGGATGCAATGGGGGCTTTCGTTCCTCATCAACCCTGAGCCGCTGCCGACCGGGCGCTCGGCCGGCTCGCTCGCCTGGGCGGGTCTCGCCAACTCCTACTATTGGATCGATCCCGCCAAGGGGGTCGCCGGCGTCTACGCCACCCAAATCCTGCCGTTCTTCGACGTGAAGTCGGCGCCGACGTTCCAGGCGTTCGAGACCGAGGTCTACAAGGCGATCTAGCGCGCCGCGCAAGGGCGGCGCACCCGCCCGCAGGATTGGCTGCGGGCGGGTTCGTTTTTTCTTCAGTCGTTCTCGTATGCGCGCCGATGACGATAGTAGCCGCGCGCGCCGCTCGAACAGAGTTCCCGATAGCGTTGGCAATTGCCTTGGCCCGCCTCCCCCAGCTCCTCCTTATGCATGCAGGCCGCGCGCAGCTCCCGACAGTCCGCCCCGCCGCGGGGATAGACATGGACGCCGCCAGGCCCGAGTTCAAAGGTTTGTCCAAGCGCGGGAAGGGGAGCAATCAAGAGGCCGATCAGGACTAGAGTTCTCATCTCGCCATCCTCCATAGCCGTGATGTGGCCGAACGATCCCCGTCACGCCGCAGGGGGTGCCCTTAGCGGCGCGTTCGAAATCATCCGACCCGCTCCAACCAGCGCCCCGCCATACTGTTCCCCGCGAAATCCCGGGGGCGGAAGGCGCCTCAGTCCCGCCGGTCCCGCCCCATCGCATAAAATTCGTCGTTCGGCCGGATCGAGAAGGCGTTGGCGAGCCGGTTGGACATCGCGAACATCGCCGCGATCGCGGCGATGTCCCAGGCGTCGTCGTCCGAGAAGCCGTGGGCCTTCAGCGCCTCGTAATCGGCGTCCTCGATCGCCTGCGAGCGCTCCGCCACCTTGACCGCGAAATCGAGCATCGCTCTCTGCCGAGGCTCAAGGTCCGCCTTGCGATGATTGACCGCGACCTGGTCGGCGATCAGCGGATTCTTCGCCCGGATGCGCAGGATCGCGCCATGGGCGACGACGCAATACTGGCATTGGTTGAGCCCTGAGGTGGCGACCACGATCATCTCCCGCTCGGCCTTGCTCAGACCCCCGGGCTTCTCCATCAGCGCGTCATGATAAGCGAAGAAGGCGCGGAACTCGTCCGGCCGCCGCGCGAGCGCGAGAAAGACATTGGGAATGAAGCCCGATTTTTCCTCGACCGCCTTGATCCGCTCGCGGATGTCGTTTGGCAGATCGGCGAGATCGGGGGCGGGAAATCGGCTGATCGGCGGCATGCTCACGGGGCGCGTCCTTCGCTGTTTTGCCCATGCTAACATCGCCTCTCCCGCGCCGCGAATGGCGCGCTCTCGGGTCGGCCTCGACCGGTTCGGCCTCGGCCCGATTCGGTTGGCGCCTTCGCTTGGCGTTCCCGACAGCGCGAGGGCGCCGATCAGGGACGCGCCGCGCGCGAAAAAAAAACGCGACAATTTCTTGACAGGTCGGGTGGCGCTTTGTTATTGTTTTTCAGAATTCGATGGCAAGCCTGGCTTGTGATCGCGTCCGGCCGCGATCCGGCTTCGGCGCGAGGTCCAAGCGCCTTTGGGATTGCGCGGCGAAACCGAGAGCGGAGCCAAGCCATTGAAAACAAACAGCCCGTGAAAACGGCGAAATGAAAACGACGTCAAGCCCTTGAAAACAAACAATTCCGCGAAATGGCTGATTCGGGGTCCATAACGATTCCAACGGGTTAGGGCATGCGCTGCGAAACGCTTCGTTTCGCCAGGCGAAATGAGGGCCTCGTTCGGCCCGTTTTTGAGCTTCGTCCGGGCGAATCGAAAATGGCGCCGCAAGCCGTTGAAATCGCTCGAAATGGACTCGGGAATGGCGCCGTCCCGGCCCGCGCGCTGGCCGGCCCTCCTCCCGGGGGCGAAGCCGCCTACGGCTTCTCCCACGCTCCGCTCTTCGCGGAGCGGAAGAGGGCGTCGATGACGCCCATGTTGGCGATCGCGTCCTCGATTCCGAACTCGAGCGGCGTCGCATCCAGGATAGCGCGCGAGAAGGCGTCGCCCTGCAGCGTGTACTGATCGCAGACGGGGAAGGTCTCCACCCGGCGCCCGCCGCCGAACAGGTCGGCGCCGTCATCGACGGCGATTTCGGTCGGCCGGTCGGTCGGCGCGTTGAACGGGATCATCACCTCGATCCGCCCCTCATCGCCCACGATGGTGACCCGCTGGTGCGCAGACAGTTGAGTGCCGACCGTGAAGGTCAAATGCCGCCCGCCGGGGAATTCGACAAGGGCGCTCGCCAGCCGGTCGGTCTTGAAGTCCGGGTCGCGGTCCAGCGTCGCAACCACCCGCGCCGGCTCCGCGGCGAAAATGTATCGGGCGGTGAGA
>DATNBG010000598.1:0-2884 GCA_035572075.1 Roseiarcus sp.
CCGCCGGTCGAGGCGGTCGCGTCGCGGTCGCGGAGCAATGGCGAAGACATTCAAGGTCGGCGATCACGTCAGTTGGAATTCCGAAGCCGGCCGGGTCAGCGGCCGGATCGTGCGGGTGCATGCGAGCGATGTCGGGCTACGTCCATCACGCGAGCGAAGCCGATCCGCAATATGAGATCAAAAGCGACAAGACCGATCACGTCGCCATGCACAAGGGGGGCGCCTTGCGGCTGCTTCGCTGAGCCTTGAATCCCGACTTGGGCGGGCTGGCGGACCAGGCCAGCGCGGAACAAGGCGATGCGGACATGAACGACAAGAGTTCGGATTCAGGCCCCGGCCCGGCCGCGGAGAAGCCGGCCGCGCGCGACCTGCCGCCCGCGGCGCAACGGGCGCTCAAGGAAGCCGAGGCGCGTCGCGCCGAGGCGAAGCGTTCCCGCCCACGCGAGTTCAACGGCCGCGGCGGCCTCGATCCGGCCCGCTACGGCGACTGGGAAGTGAAGGGGATCGCCAGCGATTTCTGAGCAGGATTGCCGAAAAGTGGATTGCGCGGGAGCCGCCGCCTGTCATGCCCGCGAGCGCGGGCGCCCAGACAGGCTGCTCGCGAGACTCGGATTCCCGCTTGCGCGGCAAAAACAAGGCGCGCTTCCCTCATTTATTAAATTAACTTCTCTCTGTAATAGCGAGCGTTCACCTCACTATCTCGAAGTCGCCAAAACAATATCTTTGCCGAAATCGGAATCCGTGCTATACATTTTCTATTCGCCTGACCTGTCTGCGGCTTGCGAGGAGACCGAAGAAAATGAGCGGCTTGAGACGTTTCGCGCACAACCTGAGACGCGAGTCGAATTTTTTTAATTTTTTCGCCCGTAACCCATTGAAAAGTCCCGATTCCACCAAATAAAACCAAATTAAACCAAGCAAATCCAAGGACTTTTGCTTGGTTTTGTTTGGTTTTGCTTGCGCCGAACTCGCGCCCTGGTTGAATCCGCCGCCCGCGCCGGCCGGCGCGCCGTCAATCCGGCGGCGTCTTTGGCGCGGGCGTCAGCTTCTCGATGTGGAACACGATGTCGTCTTCGCCGCGTTCAATGATCTCCAGCCGGTCGCCTGTCGCCCCGATGAGATGGGGAATGTCGATCGCCGCGAGCGGATCGGTGCAGCGCACTTCCAGCCGGTCGCCTGGCGCGAGCGATTTCAGGGCCTTGCGGACTTTCAACGCCGGAAGAGGGCACTTCAGTCCCGACAGATCCAACCTGGTGAGGGCCATGGGCCGACATGCGCGGATCGTTCGCGGCGGGTCAAGCTCGCTACGCGCCAGGGGGCGGCGGGCGTGACGGGTTCCGGCGCGCCGGGCGTCATTCTGGCCGGCGGGCTCGCGCGGCGAATGGGCGGCGGCGACAAGCCGCTGCGCGAGGTTGGTGGGCGCGCGATTCTCGCCCGCGTCATCGAGCGGCTTGAGCCGCAATGCGACGGCCTCGTTCTCAACGCCAATGGCGATCCGAGGCGCTTCGCGCCGTTCGGCCTGCCGGTCATCGCCGACGGGGTCGAGCATAATCCCGGACCGCTCGCCGGAGTCCTCGCCGCGCTCGATTGGGCCACGGCCAACCGGCCTGGGGCCGAGTGGGTTCTCAGCGTCCCGGGAGACTGTCCCTTCCTGCCGGGAAATCTAGTCGCGCGATTGAGCCAGGAGATGCGCGCCGCCGAGCTTGCGGTCGCGGCGTCAAACGGGCGATCTCACCCCGTCATCGGGCTCTGGCGCGTGGGGTTGCGCGATGCGCTGCGCCGGGCCCTCGTTGTCGAGGGCCTCCGCAAGGTTCGTGATTTCGCCGCGCGCCGCCGGGTTGCGACCGTCGCCTGGCCGGCCGAGCCGGTCGATCCCTTCTTCAACGCCAATACCCCGGACGACCTCGCCGAAGCGGAGCGGCTGGCCGCGATCGAGCGCATGGGCCAAGGCCGGAATCGGCGAATTTGATGTGTCGTTTTCGCAACAAGTTAACGCAAATGATGAATTTGCCAATCCCGGCCGAGGCGCGGCGCATTGCATGAGACCTGACTCGCGCCATAATTGCGCCACAGCGCCGCCTCGAATCGGACCACGCGCTGGCTGCGTCGATTGGGCTTTAAAGGGGACATCATGCTGAGGAATGTCATTCGCGCCGCCGTCTGGGCTGGTCTTGTCCTGAGCGCCGGAACAGCGCCTCTGTTCGCCAGCACCGCGGACTCGCAGTTGCAGCCGGTCGCTTCTCCGATTCAGCGCGAGACGGTCGCGTTCGGCGGCCGGGAAGCGCCGGGGACGATCATCATCCGCACCCGCGAGCGCCGGCTCTATTTTGTCCTGCCCGACCATCGCGCGCTCAGATACGGCGTCGGCGTCGGCCGCCCGGGATTCACCTGGGCCGGCGTCACGCACATCCGCTACAAGCGGGAATGGCCGGACTGGACGCCGCCCCCACAGATGCTGCGGCGCCGGCCGGACCTGCCGCGTCACATGGCCGGGGGGCCGGACAATCCGCTTGGCGCGCGTGCGATGTATCTCGCCGGCACCCTCTACCGGATCCACGGCTCGAACGAGCCCGACACGATCGGGCACGCGGTTTCGTCCGGCTGCATCCGCATGACCAACGAGGACGTGATCGACCTCTATGGCCGGGCGAGGGTCGGCGCGCGGGTCGTTGTGACTCGCTGAATATAACGAGCCGACAGGGAGTTGCGACGAAGAGGCGTGGCCCGAGGCGCCTTTCGTTCCAGCCGTTGCGCGTCTATATGCTTGGGCGATGAACGCGCACGCGCCTCCGGCCCCCGCCCTCGTCGACCCGTTTGGCCGCGCGATCTCCTATGTGCGATTCTCGGTCACCGACCGTTGCGACTTCCGCTGCGTCTACTGCAT
>DATNBG010000599.1:0-4241 GCA_035572075.1 Roseiarcus sp.
GCGCGGCCGCGGCCTGCCCAAATAGAGCCATCAAGGGGTTGGCCGGCATTGCCGCGTCTCCCTGCGACGAATCGCCGAGGCCTTCCTCCTCGGCGGCGGCGATCAGGGCCGCGCTGCGATGCAGGCAGACGTCGGCGCGCATGTTGGGCGCGGCGCCGGAGCCTGGAGGGAGCGATTCCAGCGAGCCGCCCCCGCCGCTCATGGCGAAGCCGCGATCGAACAGCTCCGCCGCCTCCACGTTGCGCGACCTCGCCGTCGGCGCGCCGAGCACGACAACGATCAGCCGCCGTCCGGAGCGGCTGGCGCTCGCCACGATGTTGAACCCAGCCGGACAGGTGAAGCCGGTCTTCATCCCGTCGGCGCCGGGATAGCGGCCGAGCAGGCCGTTATGGTTGGGAATGTACCGGTTCCCAAGCTCGATCGCCCCGATGTCGAACAGACCGGCCTGGTCCGGAAACTCGCGCAACAGCGCCCCGGCGATCAACGCCATGTCGCGGGCCGAGGAGACATGCGCGGGATTGTGCAAGCCATTGGGATTGACGAAATGCGATTCCCGAAGCCCCAAGCGCTGCCCGGCGGCGTTCATCTCGTCCGCAAAGGCTTCGACCGAGCCCGAGACGCCCTCCGCGACCATCACCGCGACGTCGTTGGGCGATTTAACCATCAGCATCTTGAGCGCATTGTCGAGGGTCACTTCGGTCCCCGGCCTGAACCCCATTTTCGACGGCGGCATTCGCGCCGCGCGAGCCGACATGATGAGCGGCGTGTCGAGGGTCAGCTTGCCGCTCCTGACCGCGCTGAGCGCGACATAGACCGTCATCAGTTTGGTGAGCGACGCCGGATACCAGGGAGCGGTCGCTTCGTTCTGCAACAGCACCTGGCCGCTGCCGGCGTCGACGACGAGGTAGGGCGTGGCCCGCGCGGCGGCCGCGCCAAGCGAGAGGGCCGCGGCGAAGCCCAAGATCGCGCGCCGTGCAATCGAGCGCCAGCCAGATGGCATCCCCGCGTCCCCCGCAATGTCCCGAACCGCGACTGTCGTAGAGGAGAAAGGGAGCAATCTCAAGCGTCGGCCGCGCAGCGCCGATCCTGCGCGGCTTCATCTTCGTCTCAGATGATGTGGAACCGCTCCCGCCTCGGGTCCGCCGCGAGCGCTCCGGGCGGGAACGGTCCGGCGAGAAGGTCGCCGCAGCGTCCGGCGAGCCCGGTCAACGCGGCTTCCGTCTCGCCGGCGGCGAGCGGTCCGAGCGCTTCGTCGACGGCGGCTTGCCATTGTTCGTGGGAGACAGCCCGCGCCGCATCCTCGGCCGGGACGATGCGGATGTAGTGCTCGGCGAGCGAGACGTAGACGAGCGCGCCGCATCGCGAGCGGTCGATCCCACGCAGGACGAACTGCGCGAGCGCCGCTCGATGGCCGGCCGAGCGCACGACCCGCTTGGGGACAATCCAGCGCCTGACCGGCGGCAGCGAAACCAACACCGCGGCGAGGATGGCGACGATGAGCTGGGCGACGTAGATGCGCTGAGCGGAAAGCTCGGTGAACACCAGGAGCGGCAGCGGCGTCAGGAGCGCAAGGATGCAGGCGCCGAGCAGAAACTCTCCCTCCAGGGAGGTGGAAGCGGCGGCGAGCACGCAGACAAGGGGCGCCCGGGTCTTGAGCTGGGCGGCGTCGTAGGCGGCCTCGACGCGAACGGCCGATTCAGGGTCGAGGATCATCACCATCCCCCCGAAGCGCCGCCGCCGCCGGACGACCCGCCGCCGCCGGAAAAGCCGCCGCCGAACCCTCCGCCGCCGCCGAAGCCTCCACCAAATCCTCCGCCAAAGCCTCCGCCGCGGCCCATCCCCATCGGAATGAAGATGACGTTGCCGCCGCCCCTTCGCCGGCTCATGCGGCTGATCACGAACATGATGAACAGGAAAATGAGAAACGGCGCGATCGTATCGAGCAGCGAAGCCTCATGCTCGGCGCGCGTGTCGGCAGGCTTCGGCTTCCATTCGGCCGCATCGGTCGTGAGCGCGGTGATGATGTCGTCGACGCCGCGGGTGACGCCGCCATTGAAATCGCCGGCCCGGAATCGCGGCGCGATCGCGTTGGCGATGATGAGGCTCGAGACGGCGTCGGTCAGCGTGCCCTCGAGGCCATAGCCGACCTCGATCCGCATCCGGCGCTCTTTCGGGGCGATCAGGAGGAGAACGCCGTTGTTTTTTTTCGCTTCCCCCAGCTTCCAGGCGCGGAAGAGCTGGTTGGCGTAGGGCTCGATCTCCTCGCCGCCGAGCGAGGGGACGGTCGCCACGACGAGCTGGATGCCGGACTTCCGCTCGAGATCGGCGAGCTTGCGTTCGAGGTCGGCGACCGCGACCGGAGACAAGATCTTCGCCTGGTCGACCACCCTTCCAGTCAGCGGCGGGAAGTTCGCCGCCGCAAAAGTCGCGCAAGCGCATACCGCGACGGCGATGAAGGCGATCAGCGTCCGCGGCCAGAGGCGAGGCATCCGGACGCTCTCCGTTCGAGGACTAAGCAGGTTCGCGCTGGCGGGCCAACGCAAACCTGCTCAGATTCCTTTGATTTCGCAGGAGTTTGAGCCGAAAATCGCTATCCACTTTTCGGCAATCCCGCCTAGAACTTCACCTTGGGCGCCGTCTGGGCCTCCGAGGTCGCGGTGAACGGAACCATCGGCTTGATCGAACGAAACACCGTCTGCGCCCACAGCATGGTCGGGAAGGTCCTCAGCGCAGTGTTGAAGTCCTGCACCGCCGCGACGTAGTCCCTGCGGGCGACGGCGATCCGGTTCTCCGTGCCCTCGAGCTGCGATTGCAGCGCGAGGAAATTCTGGTTCGACTTGAGATCGGGATAGTTTTCGCTGATCGCCAGCAATCGCCCGAGCGCGCCCGAGAGCGCGTTCTGGGCGTCCTGCATCTGCTTGACCTTCGCCGGATCGGTGAGATCGTTGGCGTCGAGGTGGATCGAGGTCGCCTTGGCGCGCGCCTCGGTGACGGCGGTCAGCACGTCCTTTTCCTGCTTCGCGTAGCCCTGAACGGTGGCGACCAGATTGGGCACGAGGTCGGCGCGGCGCTGGTACTGGTTCTGGACCTCCGCCCAGGCGGCGTTGGCGGCCTCCTGCTTGGTCGGGATGACGTTGTAGCCGCAGGCGGAAACCGAGACGCCAATCAGCGCCAGCACGGCCAACGATCGCAAGCGGTGAAGCACGCCCATTGACAACCCCCTTCTCGCCAAGACCCCAAGGGTTACGTGGGATGAGGCCAATCATAAGGCGCCAGAGGCCATTAGGCCACCACGGGCGGCGCCCGGCTTCAGGACCGGCGCGCGCTTGATCGCCAGGCCCGCATTCACTAGAGCATGCTGTCCGGCGGGGGCCGCCGACGCCCGACCCGATCTCTTTTCACCCGCGTTTGGCGCGCCAGGAATAGGACAGGACATGCGCGTTTACTACGATCGAGACTCCGATCTCAATTTGATCAAGGCCAAGAAAGCAGCGGTGGTCGGCTATGGCAGCCAGGGCCATGCGCATCTGCTCAATCTGCGCGACAGCGGCGTCAAGGAGATCGCGGTCGCTCTGAGGCCCGGCTCCGCCTCCGCCAGGAAGGCCGAGGCCGAGGGCATCAAGGTGATGACGGTCGCCGACGCCGCCAAATGGGCCGACATCGTCATGATGCTGACGCCCGACGAATTGCAGGCCGACATCTATCGCGACGAGCTCGCGCCCAACATGAAGAAGGGCGCGGCGCTGATGTTCGCCCACGGGCTCAACGTCCACTTCAATCTCATCGAGCCGCGCGCCGATCTCGATGTCCTGATGGTGGCGCCGAAAGGCCCCGGCCATACGGTGCGGTCCGAATACAAGCGCGGCGGCGGGGTGCCGTGCCTCATCGCCATCCACCAGAACGCCAGCGGCAACGCCCACGATCTTGGCCTCTCCTATGCTTCCGCGATCGGCGGGGGCCGCGCCGGCGTCATCGAGACGACGTTCCGGGAGGAATGCGAGACCGATCTGTTCGGCGAGCAGGTGGTTTTGTGCGGCGGCCTCGTGGAGCTCATCCGCGGCGGCTACGAGACCCTCGTCGAGGCCGGCTATGCGCCGGAAATGGCCTATTTCGAATGCCTGCACGAGGTGAAGCTGATCGTCGACCTCATTTATGAGGGCGGCATCGCCAACATGAACTACTCGATCTCCAACACCGCCGAGTATGGCGAATATGTCTCAGGGCCCCGGATCGTCACGCCG
>DATNBG010000600.1:0-3605 GCA_035572075.1 Roseiarcus sp.
TTTCCCGCTGGCGCGATTTCGACCACGCCCGACGCGCTCGGCATGAAACCCGCGGTCGACGGGCGCTGGCAGCCGTTCGCATCCCAGCTCATCCAGCGTTCGAAGGCGACCGTGATCCCGATCTGGTTCGGCGGCCAGAACAGCCGCCTCTTCCAGATCGCAAGCCACCTGAGCGCGACGCTCAGGCTCTCGCTCATCTTCCATGAGGTGAAGATGCGCATCGGCGCCAGCTTGCCGGTCGCGATCGGAGCGCCAATCCCCTTCGCCGAGCTTGCCGCGATCGGCGACCGGCAGGCGCTGGCGGACGAATTGCGCGCCCGCGTCTATGCGCTGGCGAGGCTCGCGCCTTCCATCGGCAAGCCCCGCCGCGGGGTCGGCAAGCTCATGGCGCTGAGGCTCTCCGCATCGCAGGAGGCGGGTCGGGCGGCGTAGCGGAATCGCGGCCTCACCCGCGCCCGCGATAGGGAGCGACGCCCTGATCGGGAAGCCAGATCCCCTTGGGCAATTTGCCGGTCTGCCAGAACACGTCGATCGGGATGCCACCGCGCGGGAACCAGTAGCCGCCGATTCTGAAGAAGCGAGGCTTGATGAGTTGGACGAGGTCCTTGCCGATGCGCACCGTGCAATCCTCGTGGAACGCGCCGTGATTGCGGAAGCTCGCGAGATAGAGTTTCAGCGATTTCGATTCGACGATCCATTTGTCCGGCGCATAGTCGATGATGAGGTGGGCGAAATCGGGCTGCCCGGTGACCGGGCAGATCGCGGTGAACTCGGGCGCGGTGAAACGGGCGATATAGTCCGTATCGGCCTGCGGATTGGGAACCCGGTCGAGCGTTTTGGCGTCGGGCGCGTCGGGAATGCGCGAGGGGCGCCCGAGATGGGCGAGAGGGGCCTGCGGTTTGTTCATCCGCGCCGTTTAGCCCCGCCCGCGTGTCGCCGGCAAGACTGGGGCTACCTCAGTTGGCCCGCGCTGAATTGCGAGGAGACATAGCCGCTGAGCCTGACGCAGACGCCGTTCGCCGCAAGCACCCCCGGAGCGCCGGCGATGTTGCAGGTCTTGGCGCCTTGAGCCTCTTTCGCCTTGTGGGTTTGCCCGCGCTGCGAGGGAAGTTCCGCCGCCTGAGCGGCGGCCGCGCCGAGGAGCGCGGCGGCCGTCGCAAACGCGAGCCAACGTCGAACGATCATGACTTCCTCACCCTCTATTGACCGCGGCGCCGGCGTCGATTTCAAGCCGCTTGAGAGCGCATAGCCGCCATATTGGGCCGCTATGGGGCGCCCCGCAAGCGCCGAACGCGACCTTGCGACTCAGTGAGCAATCCGCAAGAAGGCGCGACGCGAATCGGGGATGGCGAAAGGCATGGAGACTGCGGCTCCTATCGCGCGCCCGTTTGCGCCCCGTCCCGTCGTGCTTTGCTCGCTCGGCGCCGCGGCGCTGCTCGCGCTTGGCTTCTATGCCGCGATCGCGCTCAAGCAGCCGATCGCGGCCGCGCTCGCGGGGGCAGGCTCCCTCGCGCTCCTGCGCTGGGCCTGGGTCGAGCGCCCGTACTCCCCGGCGCTGCTCGCGTTCGACGCTGCGGCCTTCGCGATCTTCGCCATTCAACGCAACGACTCGCTCGGATTCTGGCAACTGCCGGGACCGTGGGCCGACGTTTGGCGCTTCGATCCGCCTGGGGCGGCGATCGCGCTCACCGTCTATGCTGGCGGGTCGATCCTGGCTCTGATCGGCGGCGCCCGCGCGCTTCGGCTGATCGAGTCCTTAAGCCTGATCGCGGTCCCCTTCCTGTTCAACCTTCTCATCACCGTCGGCGCCGACTGGCGCATGGCCGGGATCGGCGCCCTGGTGACGGGCGGGGCAAAGTTGACGTTTCCCGTTCAGGTCGCGATCGGGCGGGCGCTTATTCTATGGTTCATTGGCGAGGCGATCCTGACGCTGATCAACCTGATCAGCGTCAACCTTCTGCCGCGATCGGCGCGCGCGCATGGCCTGTTTGCGCTGAGCGGCGCGGTCGCGGCCTTGAGCCCTTTGATCGCCAACGCGGCGCAATGGGTGGCTCAGCCCTTCCTGGCGATTTTCTTCTCCAGCGCCTGCGCGGCCCTCGCCCAGGCGGGATTATGGGCAATCGTCTATCTTTTCACCGGCGTGACCCTCGATTGGCTCGGCGCCCGCCCACCGCGCATCGAGACGGCCTGGGAGCATTGGCGGAGCGGCTTCGTCAGGGGCCTGATCTACGGCGCGCTCTTCATGGGCTTCATCCTCATCGCCGCCCTCATCCTGAGTGCGCCGGGCGCGGGCTCGATCCTCGACCGGGCGGCGCTGATCGTGGGCCCGCTCGGCGGCGCGCTCGCCTTTCCGCTGGGCGCGACGATCCTCGGCAGCGCCGACGGGACGCCGCCGTTCTTCGGCCGGCTCAAGCGCGCCTACTGCAATCCGCGAGCCTTCGCGCGCGGCGCTGTCGTCGGCCTTGGCCTCGCGCTCGCATACCGGGCCGATCTTTCCGCTTCCGACAGCGGGACGCGCTTCCTGGCCATGGCCGCGATCGGCGCGGTTGCTTACGGCGGCGTCGATCTCTTTTTCGACGCCTGGGCGGTCTTGAGGGGCGAGCGGCTGAAGCTGCCAAGCTGGCGCCTCTATGCGCTGGGCGTTGTCCTCGGCGGCCTCGTCGCGGGCGCGCTTGGATGGTATTTCGACGCGCCCCAGCTCAAGGTCGTGGTCGCCAAGTTCTGGGCTTACGCCGACGTCAATTACCGCCTCGACGGGCGCCGGCTCGGCGACTTCACCACCTATCCGATCTTCAACAAATATGGAGCGATCAATCTCGGCGAGGTTGCGGGCGGGGTCAGGCTGTTCTGGGCGGAATCGGTCGCGGGCGTCATCAACTGGTCGCTCGCGGCGCCCCTCTTCTCCATCAACTACGTGCTGCTGGACGCTGCGCTGCAAAAGAGCATGCGCCCGATCAAGACCCTGTTCAGCCCGACCGGGATCGAAGGCCTGGTCGAGCAGGGCGTGCGCGTCCTGCGCTGGGGCTTGTGGATGGCGCCGATCATCAATTCTTTCCTTCGCCAGTCGCCGGATCCCAACTGGTACAACCAGGACGGCGCGATCCGATCGGCGGTCGCCATCGGGTCGGACGTGACCCAGAGTCCGACCGGCTTCCGCCAGTTCAGCTTGACGATCTTCCTCGGCCTGCTCGCCTATGACTGGCTCAGAATCCTCATTTGGTTCGACCATATGGGGCTGAGAGTCGCGACCCTGGTCAATCTGTCCTTCCTCGGCGGCGATCGCGCCGACGAGGCGGCGGCGCGATTCATCGGCCACAACGGGCGCACCCGCGCCATTCCCGACGGCATCCGTCGTTTCGGCACCTGGGCGCCGCTGCTGATTCCCTTCTACATCCCGCGCGGGGGCGAGTGGGACCAAGCCTGGACAGGCGCCGAGAGGCTGTCGCACGGCGGCTCCATGCCCGATGCGGTGAAGACGCTCGGCTTCGCCTATGGCGCGGCGATCGCCGCCATGGCCACAGCCGGCGTCGCGGCAGTGGCGCGGGAATGGGCCAAATCCGGACCGCCGGGCCCCTGGCTCGACGGCGCGCCGCTCGAGCTTGCGC
>DATNBG010000601.1:0-4351 GCA_035572075.1 Roseiarcus sp.
CGGGCCTGCTTCGCGTGGAATAAGTGACTGTCAATTCAATATGTTATTATTCAGGCCGTCATCGCGACCCCCGGGCTTTGGACCCGGGGGGAAGCGAGGGCGTGGCGATCCAGAGAAACGGAGAGCGCCGGCGACTCTGGATCGCCGCGTCGGCCCATAGCCCGTCCGGAAGTCGCGATGACCACTCCACCTAAAGGCGTCTTGCTCTAAGCAGAATTTTTTAGCCGAAAACCGGTGTCCACTTTTCGTGCTGCTTAGAGCACGCTGCGAGTCGGTCGAATCGCAGCGTGCTCTCGATTCCTTGGCTACGCGCGCCTTTTTGCGAAAAACCGGGGTTCCACTTTTTCGCAGCGGGCTCAATGCTGTAAGAGCTCGGCCCCGCCGTCCGGTTAGCGCCGCCAGATCACGCCGAACAGGAATCCGAGCCCGAGAGCAAGCGCCACGGACGAAAGCGGGCGGTCACGGACCACATCCTCGAGCGAGTCGCCGAGCGAAGAAGCCCGCGATTTCGCGATGTCGGCGGCGGCGCTCAGGCGATCGGACGCATCGGCCGCGACGGCGCCCGCGTTGGCGCGCGCATGGCTCAGGCCCCGCCTGGCCTGCTCTCGCGCCGCCGCGCCGATGTCGCTCGCAGCGCCCGCAACCTGGTCAGAAAGCCCCTCGATCGTATCCTTCATGACGGCCATCTCCTTCTCGAGTCGGGCGAACGCATCGCCGTCGCCAATATCTCGCACGTCATCGCTTCGTTCGCCGCCGGATGAAAAAATCAGACGTCATCCGCTCCTGCGGAACGCCACGGCCCACCGAAACGCGGAGGCGGGCAAAAGGTTCCGCGCGGAATCGATTCAGCGGTCGTCGTCAACGTAAAGCCGTTGCCTGAGGATCAGCGCCACCATCAGAATTGGCGACGAAAGGACCGCTCCCATCGGCCCCCAAAGCCAGGTCCAGAACGCGAGCGACAGCAGGACCGCGAGCGCGTTCAGCTCCAACTGACGCCCGATGATGATCGGGGTCACGAACTGCCCCTCCACGGTGATCAAGAGGATAAATCCCGCGGCTGGGAGGAGGCCCCACGCGAAAGTCGGCTCGGCGACCACCCCGACCACGAGGAGGACCACGAACATCGCGATCGGCCCGATGATCGGAATGAAATTCAGCGTGGCGGCTAACGCGCCGAAACCTATCGCGTTCGGCATTCCGGTCAGGGCGCAAATGACGCCGGTCAGCACTCCGACGACGAGGTTGATCAGCGTCACGGTCAAAAGATAGGTGGCCAATCCGGATTCGATCTCGTTGAGGATCTTGAGAACCGTCAGGCGCGAATCGCGGCTTGCAAACGTCATGACGAGACCGCGCCGCAAGTCCGGCCATCCTGTGATGAACAAAACCAGCACGACGAGAAAAAACAGAAATTCCGTAATCGGCGGCAACAGAACCGAGATCGTCGAGGGGACCCAGGAAATCCCGGGCAAAGACAGCGCAACCGCATCGCCGCTTTTCGGCTCGCCAAGCATCGCGCTGAGCCGCCGCCACGCCCCGACCAGGCCATCGAACACGTGCAGCTTTTCCTTCAGCGACGCGACGATGCGCGGCAAGCCGTTGGTGAGCTCAGACACGCGCGGCAAAAACAACAGGATCACCAAAGCGAGGACCAGCGTCACGCTTGCCACGAGCAGCAATGCGGCGAGCCAGCGAGGAACGCGCAGCGCTTCCAGTCTTCGCGCCGCTGGACCCAACATGGTGCCGACGACGAAAGCCGCCACCACCGGCAGCATGACCTCGCGACCGATATAGAGAACGAAGCCGACCGCAATCGCGGCGAGGGTCGCGAGCGACCAGGCCGAGATTTCCCGGAGGGTGATTTCGGGATGCGGAGTGGGACTCTCCTCCGCGACCGCCTCCGTCCGCCGCCCCTCACCCATCGTTCCTCCCGTCTCGTCGCGCCGGCGCCTGCATCCCGCGGCCAGTTTAGCGCCCGTCGGCCTTCGCCGCCTAACGGCGGGCTGACGGGACGGCGAGGTCAAACGAGGCCAGCCCGGAAAAAGTTCCAGCGCCCTTCCCGCGTCGCGCGCAACCGGAGCAGACTTTGACCCACCCGCGTTGAGCGGGATAAGATCGCCGGCGTCCGACGCCGCTCCTGCAACCGCGCGAGGTCGAAATTGGCGCCGAGTGCAAGCTGGAAGGGCTGCCTGAAGGCGCCGAAGCGCGCCGCGCCTCGGGGCCAAGCGACGGGCAGCCTCATGGGCGCGTGGCGCGACAGCGCCGCAGCCGGCGCCCCGAGCCGTAGCGACGGCAAAACCCGGGCCAGGAACAAGACCGCCGCGGCTGAAGCCAGGCCCGCCCCGCCGCGACGCAAGGCGGGCTGACCGATGGCGCTCGAAGCCTATCGGAAGAAGCGCAACTTCGCGGCGACCGCCGAGCCGAAGGGCGCGGCGCCGCTTCAGGACAGCAATCTCTTCGTCGTGCAGAAGCATGACGCGACCCGGCTGCATTACGATTTCCGCCTCGCGCTGGACGGGGTGCTCAAGAGCTGGGCGGTCACGCGCGGGCCGAGCCTGGTCCCGGACGAAAAGCGCCTTGCGGTCGCGGTCGAAGACCACCCGCTTGAATACGCCGACTTCGAGGGCACGATCGCCAAAGGCGAATATGGCGGCGGCTCGGTCATCGTCTGGGACAAGGGCGCATGGGCGCCGATCGGCGACCCGCACCGGGGCCTGAAGAAGGGTCACCTCGAATTCGAGCTTCACGGCCAAAAGCTGAAGGGCCGCTGGCATCTGGTCAGGATGCGCGGCAAGCCGGGCGAAAGCCATGAGAACTGGCTTCTGATCAAGGGCGACGATGACTACGCCCGAACCGCCGACGATCCCGACATCCTCGAAGCGCGGCCGGACTCGGTCAACACCGGCCGGACCATCGACGAACTCGAAGGGGAAGCGCCGGGGTGGTCGTCAAAGACGGGAAAGATCGAGAAGCCCGGCGGCGCCGGGGGCGGGCGGACGGCGCCGGATCCGTCCGCCGTCGACGGGGCGGCCGAAGGGCCCCTGCCCGGCTTCGTCGGGCCGATGCTGGCGTCGCTGGCGAGGTCTCCGCCGACCGGCCCCAGATGGCTGCACGAGATCAAGTTCGACGGCTACCGCCTTCAGGCGCATATCGAGGACGGCGCGGTCCGGCTCTGGACCCGGGGCGGGCTCGACTGGACGGAGAAGTTCGCCGGCCCCGTGCGGGAGGCGCTCGGCGGCCTGCCCGTGCGCGCCGCGGTGATCGACGGCGAGCTGGTGGTCGAGAACGAAAGCGGCGTCTCCGAGTTCTCGCTCCTGCAAGCCGATCTCAGCGCCGGACGGCTCGACCGGTTCGTCTACTACGCCTTCGACTGTCTCTATCTCGACGGATACGACCTGCGCGAAGCCACGCTCATCCGCCGCAAGGAGTTGCTCAGCGAGCTGATCGGGCCCGACCGCGGGCCGATCCGCTACAGCTCCCATTTCGTGGAGGACGGCAAGCTGGTGCTGAGCCGCGCCTGCGCGCTCGGTCTCGAAGGCATCGTCTCGAAGGCCAGCCAGTCGGTCTACGTCTCGGGCCGCGGCCGGAGCTGGGTGAAGGCCAAGTGCTCGGCAAGGCAGGAGTTTGTCATCGCGGGCTTCATCCCCTCGACCACCGGACGCAAGGCGGTCGGCTCGCTCGCGCTTGGCGTCTATGACGGCGCGGAGCTCAGGTATGTCGGGCGCGTCGGGACCGGCTTTACCGCGGACGTCGCGCAGCGGCTGTTCGCAAGGCTCGAGGGGATGCGAATCCGGTCGAGTCCGTTCGCCAGGCCGCTGACCGCCGGCGAAGCCGATCAGGTCCGCTTCGTCCGGCCGGAACTCATCGCGGAGGTCGATTTCCGCGGCTGGACCGGGGACGGCCTGCTGCGCCAGGCGTCGTTCCAGGGTTTGCGCGACGACAAGCCGGCGCGCGAGGTTGTGCGCGAGACGACGCCGGCGTCAAACGCCGCGCCCGGACGTCCGAAGATGAGCGTGAAGCTGACCCATCCCGATCGCGTCTATTGGCCCGACGACGGCGTCACCAAGGAGGGCCTCGCCGGCTATTACGCCGAGGCCTGGCCGTTCATGAAGCCGTTCATCGTCGGCCGGGCGCTGGCCTTGCTGCGCTGCCCGGACGGGATCGACGGGCAGACGTTCTTCCAGAAGCATGCCTGGAAGGGGCTCAACCGCGCCATCGTCCTGGTCAAGGACCCGGAGGAGCCCGAGCCGCTGATCAGCATCCGGGACTTCGACGGGCTGATCGCGCTGGTCCAATCGGCGGCGCTGGAAATCCACCCCTGGGGGTCGATGGTCGACGACTGGGAGCGGCC
>DATNBG010000602.1:0-2498 GCA_035572075.1 Roseiarcus sp.
GAGCACGGCGCTGTATTTCGACAGGCCCGCAAGTCCGAGGCCGACGCCGACGAGGAGCCACAATCGCCAGGGCGCAGGGGCCTCGGGGGGCTCAGGAAAGAACAGGCGCGCCGCCGCCGAGGCGGCGATGACGAGCCCGAACAGCAGCGGGCCGTCGGGGACGATCCAGCTTCCGGCGGACGCGAAGAAGAACGGCGTGACGTTGAGGGCGAAAAGGGCGATCAGAGCGGGCCTGGGACCGAACAGCCGGCTCGCGAACCGATAGGCGATCCAGCCGGTTGCAGCGAAGAGCGCAATGAAGGGCAGGCGCGCGGCGACAGTCTCGCCCGCGACGCGAGCCGCGAAATGCGCGATCCACAGATGCAGCGGGGGATGGTCGAAATAGGAAAGGGACAAGCGGCGCGAAATGGCGAGCGTGTAGCTTTCGTCGATCCCGAGCCCGAGCAGAAACGCAAAAAGAAGACGCGCGACGGCGAACGCGATAAGGATCGCGACGGCGAGACGATCGTTCTCCCGATCCGGCATTCGGCGCGTTCAGATATGCAGCGGATGGCCGAGCGCCGCGAGCGCCGACTCAGGGAACGCCTCGCTCAACGTCGGGTGGGCGTGGATGGTGAGCGCCACGTCCTCGAGCCGCGCGCCCATCTCCAGCGCGAGCGAAAAGGCGGCCGAGAGTTCCGAGACGCCTTGGCCTACGGCGTGGATTCCGAGCACGACATGGTTGTCGGCGCGGGCGACGATTCGCACGAAGCCCTCGTCGTCCTGGAGCGTCATGGCGCGGCCGTTGGCGCGGAAGGGAAAATGGCCGATGCGAATCTCGCCATGCGCCGCCCTGGCGGCTTCCGGCGAGAGGCCTGCCGCGACGATCTCCGGGTCGGTGAAGCAGATCGCGGGAATGGCCTTATGGTCGAAGGCGCGCCTCTCGCCGGCGATGACCTCGGCGACCATCGCGCCTTGCGCCATCGCGCGATGGGCGAGCATCGGCTCGCCGGTCACATCGCCGATCGCCCAGACGTTGCGCATCGAGGTCGAGCATTTTTCGTCGATGCGCACGAACGCGCCGCTCATCGCAAGATCGAGCGTCTCGAGCCCGAAGCCATTCGCGCGAGCGCGCCGGCCGGCCGCGACCAGGACCTTGCGGGCGGGAATCGCGCGCTCCTTGCCGTCGGCGCCCGCGACCTTGAGCGCGCCCTTGGCGTGCCCAAGCGCTCGTGCGCCCGTAAGCGCCTCGACGCCGAGTTCGGCCAGGCGCCGCGAGACAGGCTGGGTCAGCTCGGCGTCGTAAAGCGGCAGGATTTTCGGCAGCGCCTCGACGATCGTGACCTTGGCCCCGAGCTTGGCGAAAGCCATGCCGAGCTCCATCCCGATATAGCCGGCGCCGACCACCGCGAGCGATTCCGGAACCTCGGTCAGTTTGAGCGCATCGGTCGAGGACAGGATGTCGCCGCCGAACGGGAGCGCCGCCAATTCCACCGGCGCCGAGCCGGTCGCAAGGACGAGATGCTCGGCCGCGACACGGGTCTCGCCGGTGTCGGCCTGAACGGTCGCCGTCTTGCCGTCGACGATCGTCGCGGTCCCGAGCAGCGTGCGCGCCTTGGCCTTCTTTAAGAGAGCGCCGACGCCATTGGTGAGCCGCGTGACGATCGAATCCTTCCAGGCGATTGTGCGGGCGAAATCGAGCTTCGGCGCGGAGACGGAGAGCCCGAGCGCGCGAAGCGCTCGCGGCTCGCGCAAGGCATGCGCCTCGCCGGCGGCGTGGATCAGCGCCTTCGAGGGAATGCAGCCGACGTTGAGGCAGGTTCCGCCGAGGCGGCCGCCCTCGACGAGAATCGTGTCGAGGCCGAGCTGGCCCGAACGGATCGCGGCGACATAGCCGCCGGGGCCTCCGCCGATGACGAGAACCTTGCAGCGAAGCTCGTTCATTCACTCCTCGATGAACAGCGTGGCCGGGGCCTCGATCAAGGCGCGCAGGCGCTGGATGAAGGTCGCGCCGTCATGGCCGTCGACGACGCGATGATCGAACGACGACGACAGGTTCATGGACTTGCGCGGGACGAAGCCGCCGTCGCGCCAGGCGGGCTTGACCACGATCTTGTTGACGCCGACGATCGCCACTTCCGGCCGGTTGACGATCGGCGTCGAGGCGATTCCCCCCAGCGCGCCGAGCGAGGTCAAGGTGATCGTCGAACCGGAAAGCTCCTCGCGCGCCGCGACCCCCTGGCGCGCCGCCTCGCTCACCCGGCGCATTTCGCGGGCGCATTGGTGGAGACCGAGCGTCTCGGCGTGGCGGACGACCGGAACCATGAGGCCGTTCGGGGTCTGGGTTGCAATTCCCAAGTGCACCGCGCCGAAGCGGGTGATGATGTCCGCGTCATCGTCGTAATGGGCGTTGATTTGCGGGAAGTCGCCGACCGCCTTGACGATCGCCAGCATCAGGAAGGGCAGCAGGGTCAGCTTCGGCCGCTCTTCCGTCGCCCGCGCGTTGAGGGAAGCGCGCA
>DATNBG010000603.1:0-4436 GCA_035572075.1 Roseiarcus sp.
GGCAAAGAGGGGCCGCAAGGCTTTTCCTCCGCCGCGCCCCAGCTCGCCGAGGCGGTCAACGCCGCCAGGAACGTCACCATCGACGTGGGCCAGGCGATGTTCGGGCAGACGGTGACGGTCTCATCCGACGTGCTCAGGCAATTCTCCGCCCGCGGCCAGGCGCGGCCGAAGAAATACGCCATCATCGACGGGGATGCGAACGGCGGCGGGATCGTTCCTTACGAATATCGCGCGGGAAGCTTTCACAACGCGGTGCAATTCGCTGCCGGGCTTGAACTGTTCCTCATGATCGACGATCCGTGGCGCGTATTCTTCACCACCGACCATCCGAATGGCGCGCCGTTCACGACCTATCCCGAGATTTTCGCGCTGCTGATGAGCAGGGACGTGCGAGCCGAATGGCTGTCCCGCCTGCCGGCGGAGGCGCTCAAGGTGACGACGCTGCCGTCGCTGACCCGCGAATATGGCTTGAACGAGATCGCAACCATGACCCGCACGGCGCCGGCCAAATTGCTCGGCCTCTCCGATCGCGGCCATCTCAGAGCGGGCGCGCGCGCCGATGTCGCGCTCTATCGCCCGGGCAAGGACATCGCGCAAATGTTCCGCGCCGCTGCGCGCGTCTACAAGGACGGAGAGCTGGTGGTTGTCGACGGCGCGGTGACGCACGACGGGTATGGCCGCGCTCTGTGCCTGACGCCCCCGGTCGAGGCCGCGATGCGGCGGCGCATGACCGACTATTACGACGCGCGCTACGGCCTGCCCTCGGACTTCATGCGCGTGCCGGAGGGCGCAATCGGACGGCCGCAACCTTTCGAGACCGTCGCATGCGCGAGCTGAACGCCAATGGCGTCGCCATCGACGATACGTTCGCGGAAGCCTTCGACATGCGCGCGACGGCGATCGTCATCACCGCGCCGACGGCGCGCTGGGCGGCGCAGGCGGCCGAGACGATGACCGGTTTCGCCACCTCGGTCATCGCCTGCGGCTGCGAGGCGGCGATCGAGCGCGCGCTCTCGCCGCGCGAGACGCCGGATGGACGCCCTGGCGTGCGGGTGCTGATGTTCGCGGTCTCGACCGCGGAACTGCAGAAACAATTGCAAAACCGCGTCGGCCAATGCGTGCTCACGAGCCCGGGCTCCGCGTGCTACGCGGGGCTCGACGCAGGCGACGACAGGCTCAAGCTCGGCGACGCGATTCGCTTCTTCGGCGACGGCTGGCAGATCGCCAAGCGCCTCGGCGCCCGCCGATACTGGCGGGTGCCGGTGATGGATGGCGAGTTCGTCTGCGAATCGACGACCTGGCTCACCAAGAAGGCCGTCGGCGGCGGCAATCTCATCGTGATGGGGGAGAGCCCGGCGAAGACGCTCGCAGCGACGGAGGCGGCGGTGAAGGCGATGCGCGAGGTCGCCGATGTGATCATGCCGTTTCCGGGCGGCATCGCCCGTTCGGGCTCGAAGGTCGGCTCGAAATACAAGGGCGCGAGCGCATCCACCAACGACCGTTATTGCCCGACTCTGAAAGGCGCGGTGGACAGCGCTCTGACGGCTGAGATCGCCTCGGTGCTGGAGATCGTCATCGACGGCCTGACCAGCGAGGTTGTTGGCGAGGCGATGCGGGCGGGGCTCGCCGCGATCGTCGAGATGGGGTCTGAGAAGGGCGCGTCGCGCGTCGGCGCCGGCAACTATGGCGGCAAGCTCGGCCGTCATCACTATCACCTCAAGGATCTCGTCCGTTGAGCGCGATGCGCTTTTCGCTGCGCGAGCCGCCGGCCCAGCGCGTCGATCTTAAGCCGCTTGTCCCTCAGACTCTCGCCGGCAAAACGGTCGCGGAAATCGAGCGCATCGAGGTGGGAACGACGCGCGTGCGCCTCACGGCGGGAGATGTGTTCCGCGTTCACAAGGGCGATCCCGCCACAATTCTGATCGAAGGCGGCAGCGCGCGTTTCGATCGCGTAGGCTTTGGGCTGAGCGAAGGCTCGATCCGGGTCGAAGGGGAGGCCGGCGTCCAAGCCGGCCGCCTGATGTCGGGCGGACGATTGACCATTGGCGGCGCCGCCGGCCCGTTCGCGGGCTCCGGCATGAAAGGGGGGACGCTCGCCATCGAAGGCGACGCGGGCGAGCGGCTCGGAGGTCCGCTCAGCGGCGAGACGGTCGGCATGAGCGGCGGCCTCATTCATGTCCGTGGCGCCGCGGGGGAGCGCGCCGGCGACCGGCTCCGGCGCGGAATCATTCTCATCGAAGGCCGCGCGGGCGCCTACGCCGGGAGCCGAATGATCGCGGGCACGCTCGCGATCGGCGGCGAAGCGGGAGAATTGCCCGGCTATCTGATGGGCCGCGGCACGATCCTCATCGGCCGGGGCGCGACGCTTCTCTCGCCGACCTTCGCCGATTGCGGCGAGCATGACCTGGTCGCCGCGCGGCTCCTGGCGGCTTATATCGCTAAAGCCAGTGCGAAGCTGGCGAGACTGTTCCGTCGGCCGCTGAGGCGTCTCGCGGGAGACATGGCCGCTCTCGGCAAGGGCGAGATTCTGCTGCCGCGCCCGTAAGCGGTGTTGTGCGCGGGTTGCGCTCGCCGCCGCGACCGTTATCCTTTGCCCGGCTGGTCGCGCACGACTTTGGAAGGAAATTGGCATGACGGCTGCCGCCCTGTCGCCGGAGCAAGGCTCCGCATGGTCGCCTTCGGATCGCGCGCCTCTCCTGCGCTGGCTGATCTTCACCGGCGCGACCGTTTTCGCCGCGGTCCTCTTGTGGCGCTACGGCCTCATCCGCCTGATGGTCACGTCAGACCGCACCTATCTCTCTTCGGTGATCGCCCTGATTTATGTCGGCGCGTCGCTGCATTGTCTTTGGCGCACGATCGTGGTCTCGCGCGAAGGCGACGCCGGACGGCGGGTCGCGGCGCGCATCGAGCGGGGCGGCGCCGACGCCCCCGCTCTTGAGTCGTCCACCGCGCCCCCCGACGGAATTGTCGCCGGGCACATCCGCGACCTCGCCCTAAAGGCGCGCACCCAAGGGCGAGGACGGCTTGATCAAACCCTGCTCCTGCGCTCGCTCGCCGATCGCCTGCGCGGCACCAACGGCTTCGGCTCGTTCGCCAGCGACACGGTGATGAAGCTCGGCCTGCTCGGTACGATCATCGGCTTCATCATCATGCTGGCGCCGATTGCGGGCCTGGACGTCAGCGACAAGTCGACGATGAAGTCGTCGATGGGGCTGATGAGCGAGGGCATGGCGGTGGCGATGTATACGACGCTCGCCGGCCTCGTCGGCTCCATCCTCTTGAGGATCCAGTACTACATGCTGGACACTGCGACCGCGAAAGTGTTCTCGCGTGCGGTGACGCTGACCGAGACGCGCGTCGTGCCGGCGCTCGAGCGCGCCCACGATCTCGGGCTTAGCGATGATCGATGATTTCGGCCTCTACCCCCACGAAGAGCCGTTCGATCCGTTCAGCGTCATGCTGTTCAAGGCGCTGCAGGTGGTGGCGTTCCTCTTCTTCCTCGCGGTGCTGGCGATTTCGCCCGAGGCCAAGGACGGCAAGATCGACTCGAAGGCCGAATTCATCGTCACCATGGATTGGCCGGACAACCATCCCGACGATCTCGACCTGTTCGTGCAGGACCCGGCAGGCAACATCGCCTGGTATCGCCACCGCGAGGCCGGCTTCATGGTGCTCGATCGCGACGACCGCGGCGGCGCCAACGATTTCATCGTCGTCAACGGTAGGAAGATCACATCGCCGATTCGCGAGGAGATCGTCACTATCCGTGGGCTAGTCGCCGGCGAATACACCGTCAACGTCAGCCATTTCCTGGCCACCACCGGCCGGCCGGTGCCGGCGAAAGTCAAGGTGCAGAAACTCAATCCGACCGCGCAGGTGATTTTTGACGATACGGTCTTCGTCGATCACACCGGCGACGAGAAGACCGCCGTGCGCTTCACGCTTGACGGCGCCGGCAAAGTGGTCGACGTCAACCGGCGGCCGAAGTCGCTGATGGAGAGCTTTCGCAATGTGCGCGCCAACGGCGCCGATCTCGACCCGAAAACCGGCTACGTGAAGCATCTGTGATGAGCCTCGCCTCCGACATCATCTGGCTCTCGATCGCCTATGCGTTGCTCGGCGTGCTGCTGCTCGTCATCTGCGTCTTCGCGAGAATCCCCTGGACGGCGAAGGCTGGCCTCATCGTGGTGACCAGCGCGTTCTACGTCGTGAGCTTCTTTGCGACGCGCGGGCTCATGGGCTGGTCCTCGCCCGATCCGCTGCCGGCGAGATTCAAGCTCCTGGACGCCCGGATCGTCGAGCCGCATTCGCTCGACAGCGAACCCGATGGCGTCATCCATCTGTGGGTCGAGGCGCTGGACGACGACAACTTCCCAAGCGGCGTTCCTCGCGCCTACCGTCTGCCCTATAATGTCCATCTCGCGGAAAAGACGGAA
>DATNBG010000604.1:0-6318 GCA_035572075.1 Roseiarcus sp.
CCGCCGGGCTTCAGCGTGCGCCAGATTTCGGCATAGACCTTGGCCGGATCGAAAACATGCTCCATCACGTCGAGCGTGAGGACCAGATCGAACGTGTCCGATTCGAACGTCTGGCTTTCCAGATTTTCATTGCGGAACCCGTGGACGACGGCCCCCAGGGGTTCGCCTGGAAAAAAGTGGGTCGCGACGTAACCTCGCGCCTCGCGCGGCATCCGCGCGGAGAGGCCGCGCGAGGCGGGCGATGATTCGTGAATCGCGCAATTGCGCCAGTCCGGCAGAATTTCACGCAAAATGAGCGCGAGCGCGCGCTCACGCACCACCGAGCCGCAGTTCCGGCACACGAGCGAGTCCCGGAACCATTCGGAATCGGCGGCGAAGGTCTGCCGCGTTTCGCAGCAGGGGCAAAACCCGTCATGCTCGTATCGAAACGCCATCAGACGGAGCCGGCGGCGGATAAACGCGCGAGCGCCGGGGAAATCGGAAATCTCTGGCTCATCGGCGAAAGCGCTAGTCAATAAGGCCGCGCTCTTCAAGCTGAAAAACCGAGCTGCGAGATCGAGGCCGCCGCTTCGCCGCCGGGACAGCCGCGCGTCTCATCCGATCGTCATGAGGCTCGCGTTGCCGCCGGCCGCGGCGGTGTTGGTCGCGGTCGCGCATTCCTCGACGAGGTCGGCGAGATTGTAGTCCTCGCCCGCGGCGAGGCGGGCGGCGGACAACGCCGCGAGCCGCACGATCGGCCCGGGCCGGGCCGCGAGCTTCATGAGCGCCTCCGTCGTCGCCTCCTCGTCGCCCTCGAGAAGGGCGAAGGCAAGGGCGGGGGCGGTCAGCGGATCGGCGGCGCGCTCGATCCGATGCGCGAGTTCGGCAGGCAAGCCCGCGAGGACGCGCTCCGCGCGCGCGGCCTCGACCAAAGCATCGTTCCCGGTCGCCAGGATCGCGCCGACCTGGATGAGACAGCCGCTCTCGCTCGCCGCGACCGCCGCAATCCGGCCCCGCCGCCGGAGCCAGTAGACGTTGCGCTCGCCGACCGGGCCCTTGAGCTCGACCCGCGCGCCCAGAGGCGAGCGCGCCATCATTCCCACGCAGCGCTCGGCCTCGGCCCCATGGCCGTGCCGGCGAAGCCAGTCGCCATAGGCGCGAATGGCCGTCGCCTCGCCCCCCTCCACGGAACCGAGCGCGCCTGGCGCGGGCTCGGCAAGGAGCCGCGACAGGTAGAGCGGGCCGCCAGCCTTCGGTCCCGTGCCCGAGAGCCGCGAGCCGCCGAACGGCTGCACGCCGACCGTCGCCCCGATGATGTTGCGGTTGACATAGATATTGCCGGCCTCGATCCGCTCGACGACGCGCGCGATCGTCTCGTCGATCCTGGTGTGGAGGCCGAAAGTGAGGCCGTAGCCCGAGGCGTTGACGTCGTCGATTAACCTGTCGAGCCCCTCGCGCCTGAAGCGCAGCACATGCAGCGCCGGCCCGAACACCTCGCGCTCGACGTCGGCGACCCGGCTCACTTCGATGAGCGTCGGGGGCACGAACGTGCCGCGCGCGGCGGCCTCGCCGAGCGGAACTTGGGTGATCTTGCAGCCGCGGCGGCGCATCGTCTCGATATGGGCGTCGACCGCGTCGCGCGCCTCGGCGGTGATGACCGGGCCGACGTCGGTCGAGAGGCGGCGCGGGTCGCCAACCTCGAGCTCGGCCATCGCGCCTTTCAGCATCCTGAGAATGCGATCCGCGACATCGTCCTGCAGGCAGAGGATGCGCAGGGCCGAACAGCGCTGGCCCGCCGAGTCGAAGGCCGACGACACCACGTCGGCCACGACCTGCTCGGCGAGCGCCGAGGAATCGACCACCATCGCGTTCAAGCCGCCGGTCTCGGCGATGAGCGGCAGGGGCGCGCCGCGCCGGGTGAGACGGCCGGCCAGCTCCTTCTCGATCCCGCGCGCGACCGCCGTCGAGCCGGTGAACACGACCCCTTGCACACGAGCGTCGGCGATCAGCGCCGCGCCGACTTCGCCCGCTCCCGGCACAAGTTGCAGCGCCTCGCGCGGAACGCCGGCCTCGTGGAGGGCGCGCACGGCCTCAGCCGCGATCAGCGGCGTCTCCTCGGCGGGCTTGGCGATCGCCGCATTTCCGGCCGCGAGCGCGGCCGCGACCTGGCCGGTGAAGATCGCCAGCGGAAAGTTCCAGGGGCTGATGCAGACGACAAGGCCGAGCGGGGCGGGGGAGAGGGGCAGAAGCGTCCGCGCCGCCTCGTGCGCGTAGTAGCGCAGGAAGTCCGCCGCCTCGCGCACTTCCGAGACCGCGTTGGCGTAAGACTTGCCGGCCTCGCGAACGATGAGGCCGACGAGCAGATCGTTGCGCGCTTCCAATAGGTCGGCCGCGCGGCGCAGCATGGCCGCTCGCTCGGCCGGAGGAATGGCGGCGAAGGCGGGCGCAGCGCGATCACCGATCGCAAGCGCCTCGGCGATTTCGTCAGGCCGCGCGTAACGCGCGAAGCCGACCACGTCGCTTGAGTTCGCCGGGTTCCGGACCGGCTCGCCCGGCTCGTCCTCCGCCGCGCCCGGCGGAAAAGCGCGCCAGCGCGTCTCGGCGCTTGCGGCGAGGCCGGCGGCGAGTTTGGCCAGGCGTCCCTCGTCGGAAAAATCGAGCCCGCGCGAATTGACCCGGTCCGGCGCATAGAGGTCGCGCGGGGCCGCGATCCTGTCGTGCGGCGCGCCGACCGGCGGGATCTTACGAGCCGCCGCGGCCGGGTCCTCGACCAGCTCGTCGATCGCCACGTCCGGATCGGCGATACGGTTAACGAACGAGGTGTTGGCGCCGTTCTCGAGCAATCGCCGCACGAGATAGGCGAGCAAGGTCTCGTGCGACCCGACCGGCGCGTAGATCCGGCACGGACGGTCCAACTTGTGGCGGCCGACAACCTCCTCGTACAGCGGTTCGCCCATCCCGTGCAGGCACTGGAACTCGTACTGGCCGCGATAGAAATCGGGCCCGGCGAAAGCGAGCACGGAAGCGAGCGTCTCAGCGTTGTGGGTCGCGAATTGCGGATAGACCGCGTCCGGCGCCGCGAGCAGTTTGCGCGCGCAGGCGAGGTAGCTCACGTCGGTGTGGACCTTGCGCGTGAAAACGGGAAAGCCATCGAGGCCGTCGACCTGCGCGCGCTTGATCTCCGAATCCCAATAGGCGCCCTTGACCAGGCGGACCATCAAGCGCCGCCCCGAGCGGCGCGCGAGATCGATCAGCCAGTCGACCACCGCCGAGCATCGCTTGCCATAGGCCTGGATGACGAAGCCAAGCCCGTTCCAGCCTTTCAGATCCGCGTCGAGCGACAGCGCTTCCAGAAGATCGAGCGACAGATCGAGCCGGTCAGCCTCCTCGGCGTCGATGTTGAAGCCGATGTCGTAAGACTTGGCGAGCGCCGCCAGCATCTTCACCCGCGGCAGGAGTTCATTCATCACCCGGGCGCGCTTGATGCGCTGATAGCGCGGATGGAGCGCCGAGAGCTTGATCGAGATTCCCGGCCCCTCGTAGATGCCGCGATGGTGCGAGGCCCGGCCGATAGCGTGGACGGCGCGCTCGTATTCGTCGAGATAGCGCGCCGCGTCCTCGGCCGTGGTCGCCGCCTCGCCCAGCATGTCATAGGAGAACGTGAACCCGCGCGCCTCCCGTTCGCGGCTGTTGCCCAGCGCCTCCTCGATCGAGCGGCCGGTGACGAACTGCTCGCCCATGAGCCACATGGCGACATCGACGCCGGCGCGGATGATCGGCTCGCCGCCGCGCGCGATGAGCCGGGTCAGCGCCGCCGAAAGGCCCTGCTCGCTGGTCGTGGTCACGAGCTTTCCCGTGAGCACCAGCCCCCAGGTGGCGGCGTTGACGAACAGCGACGGGCTCTGCCCGACATGGGCGCGCCAGTCGCCCGGCGCGAGCTTGTCGCGGATCAGCGCGTCGCGGGTCGCGCTGTCGGGGATGCGCAGCAAAGCCTCGGCGAGGCACATCAGCGCCACGCCCTCCTGGCTCGAGAGCGAATATTCGTGGATCAGGCCCTCGACCCCGCTCGATCGCGTCTTCGCGCGCAGCTTGACGACCAGCGAACGCGCGAGCTTTTCGATGCGCCTCGCCTCGTCAGCGCTCGCGGTCGCAAGATCGACGAGCGGCGGCACGCACTCGGTCTCGGGCGCGCGATAGGCGGCGGTGATCGCGCTCCTCAGCGGCGTCTGGACCATGACCTCGGAGCGGAACGCGGCGAAAACGTCGGCGTCGGTCATGTCCAAGTTCCTGCAAGGCCAGACTCAACCTGGCGCGATGTCAGAGGGCGGGGCGATCCTAGTCCTCGGAGCCGCGGCTTGCCATGTCGCCGGATGACGCTGCGGAAGGCCGGCCATCGCGCGCGGAGATCGCCGGCGGACTAAGCCATCGGTAATCCAATTGCCGGATATTGCTTGACCACGGCTGGCGCGGGCTCAGCCGCGCGTTTGGCGATCGAGGTCCGCTTGACGGCGCCGCATGCAAGTCTCGACCCAATGACCGCCGGTCGGGATCAATCCGGAACGATCTGGTCGCTGCAATCGCTGCGCTTCGCGGCGGCGATGATGGTCGTCTATTACCACGCCGCCGGCGCATCGCTGATCGCAACCCATTCGTACGGCTTCATGCCGCGCGACTTTCAGATCGCCGGGAGAGCGGGGGTCGACATTTTCTTCGTGCTCTCGGGCGTGATCATCGCCACGACGGCGCGCAGGCTCAACTGGCGGGAATTCGCGTGGCGAAGAGTCCGGCGCATCCTTCCCATGTACCTTCTCATCAGCATTCCGGCCGTGCTTGTCATGGCCAAGACGAGCTTCGGTTGGCGCGACGCGGTCGCGACGTTCTTTCTTTGGCCCGCCACCGATCGAATGACGTCGCCGGCGCTGACGGCGGCGTGGACATTGTGTTTCGAGATGGTGTTCTACGCCGCGGTCACGCTCGTGCTGCTCGACCGCAGGCTGCTCACTGTCTGCGCCGGAGGGTTCGCCGCGGCGATGGCGCTCCGCGCGCGAGCGCCGATATTCCAGTTTCTCGGAAACCCGATCATCTTCGAGTTCATCTTTGGCGTGGCGCTGTCCTGCCTGCCGCGCTGGCGGCCCGCGGTCTGGTGCCTGCCCATTGGCGCGGCCGCATTGGTCGGCGCCGGCTTCATCGGAATTGCGCCCCCGATCGCCGAGATGGAGCTCCTGGCCGGGGATGCGAACTTTCAGCGCGCTCTGGTCTACGGCGTCCCGGCCGCGATGATCGTGTTCGGCGCGATGCAGATCGACGCCAGGCCCAGCGCCTGGACCTTCCTCGGCGATGCGTCTTACACCCTCTACCTCAGCCACATGCTGCCCATTCAACTGCTTCTCATGTGGTGGGTTGCCCATCCGGCGGCGCCTGAGGTCATCATTGTCGCCGGCGCCCTGGCGTCGGTGCTCTTCGCCTGGCGGATCTACGTGCTTCTCGAGATTCCGTTGCTCAGATGGCTTGGCCGTCGAAATCACGCGCCGTCGGCGGCCGAACCGCCCGGGCGCGGGGATCGATCCACTGGTCTTGTCCGCTGGAGTGGGCCGCCGGGCGAAGGCGTGGGATTTGTGCGTCCGCCTGAGGAGGAGGCGGGGAGAAGCGGATGACTCTCCCGATCCCACCAGATAAACCAAGCAAATCCAAGGATTTTTGGTTTCCTTGGTTTTGCCTGGGCGGAACTCGCGCCTTGGCTGAATCCGGCCTCGCGACAGGCCGGTTGGCGAAGGTCAGAGTCGCGGCGAGCGGTGATTTCTGGAGGAGCGACAAATGACGATGGACAGTCTCGCCGGCGCCCAGGAGGCGGTCGATCACGACGCGCTCGCCTTCTCGACGCCGCTCGACGAGATCGACGTCAGCAACCCGGCCTTGTTTCAGCAGGACGTCTGGCAGCCCTACTTCCGGCGTCTCAGGCGCGAGGCGCCGGTCCATTATTGCAAGGAGAGCGCGCTCGGGCCGTTCTGGTCGGTCACCAGGCACAAGGACATCATCGCCCTCGAAGTGAACCACCGGGCGTTCTCGTCGAGCTCGGCGCTCGGCGGCATCACCCTGCGCGACCGGCCGGCCGAGCTCGAACTGCCGATGTTCATCGCCATGGATCCGCCCAAGCACGACCTGCAGCGCAAGGTCGTGCAACCGATCGTCTCGCCCGAAAACCTCGCCAATTTCGAGGGCCTGATCCGCGCCCGGGTGCGCGCGACGCTGGACGCTCTCCCGCGCGGCGAACCCTTCGACTGGGTCGACAAGGTCTCGATCGAGCTCACCTGCCAGATGCTGGCGACCCTGTTCGACTTC
>DATNBG010000605.1:0-2428 GCA_035572075.1 Roseiarcus sp.
GGGCGTCTTGCCTCGCTTCACCCTGTGCGGCGGGCCGCGCACGGACGAAGCCGGGTTCACCGGCATGACCTGGTTCGCGACCAGCCAATCGAACAGACGCCGGATCGCGGCGAGGCGTTGCTTGACGGTCGGCGCGGATCGCTCGCGGCCAAACTCTTCGATATAGGCCGCGACGTCCGAGGGCTTCACCTCAGCAAGCGACGCCACGCTCCCGCGCTGGCGCCAGCCGAGAAAAGCATGAGCGCCCCTGATGTAGGCGCGGCGCGTATGCTTGTTGCGGATCTTGGCGGCGAAGGCCTCCAGAAACCGTGTGCTGACGGCTTGACTGGGAGCGGCCGCTGATGCTGGCGACTTGACCGCGCCGACTTGTTCAAGAGCGCTCGTCATTTAAGGCTGGTCCGCAGTGGCCGGCTCTCGGCGGGATAGACACCATCCCTTTCCATGCAACCAGCACGCGGCCCATGATGACGGCGCCGTCGCCCCATAGCCTCAGGAAGGGTCGCCGTCATGATAAAGATTATTATCATATATATCGCCTTATGCAACTGGGCTTTGTGTTTTTTCGCCGCGGGCGCCGTTTTCATTGTCGACATCTCGTTGAAACGCCTCGACGACCCCGCTATTGCTCGATCCGTTCAGGAAGGCCCCCATGCGCATTCTGGCGATCGACACGTCCTGCGGCGCGGCGTCAGTCGCTGTCATGGAAGGCGGCGGGGCCCGGCCGCTCGCGGTGATCAGCCGGCCGATGACGCGCGGCCATGCCGACGCCCTGGCGCCGATGGTGGAAGAGGCCATGCGCGGTATCGATGGCGGCTTTCCCTCGCTCGCGCGGATCGCGGTCACGACCGGTCCCGGCTCCTTCACCGGCATCCGCATCGGCCTCGCCATGGCGCGCGCGATGGGGATGGCGCTCGCCATTCCGGTCGTCGGCGTTTCGACCCTGGCTGCTTTCGCGGCGCCGCTGTTGAGCGAGCCCCGGACTGGAATCATCGCGGCGGCGATCGACGCTCGCCACGGCTCGGTCTATTTCCAGCTGTTCGAGCCGACCGGGCGCCCGCTCACGCCGCCGCGGTGCGACAGCCTGCGTGAGTGCGTGCGCGCGATCGGGGCAGGACCTGCGTGGTTCGCGGGCGACGCGGCCGCGCTTCTCGCCGGCGAAGCGCAGCGAGCCGGGCTTCCCTACGACCTCGACGCCGCCCGCGCGGCCCCCGACATTGTCGCGGTCGGGTGGATGGGGTTGGCCGTCGATCCGGCGAAGAGCCCGGCGCGACCGCTCTATGTGAAGCCGCCGGACGCGCGGCCGAACGCGGCCGGGCCCATCGCTCGCGCGCCGGCCTGAGTGGGCCCAAGCCCCATGATCTTCGGCCCCAGCCGATCCTCCCCGCCGGTCATCCGTCTTCTCAGGCCCGATCGCGCGGAGGCCTGCGCGCGCCTGCATGGCCAGGGGTTCGCCCACCCCTGGTCCGCGCATGAGCTTCATGCGCTCATCGCCGATCCGTCGACCGTTGGCGCGGCGGCGCTCGATCCGGTGAACGGGCGCCTGCGCGGGTTCGCGCTCTCGCGTCTGGCGGCGGACGAAGCCGAGATTCTCACCATCGCCGTCGACGCCGCCTTCCAGGGCAAGGGCGTCGGGCGGGCGCTGCTCGCCGAGAACCTGCGGCAGGCCGCGAACTTGGGCGCGAAGGCGATGTTCCTCGAGGTCGCCAGGGACAATGCGCCGGCGCTGGCCCTGTATGAGCGATTCGGGTTCGTCAAAGTGGGCGAGCGCGCCGGCTATTACCGGCGCAAGGACGGAACGCGCGCCGCGGCCGTCGTTATGCGCAAGGCGCTTGGGTGAGGGCCGGCTTTGCGACGCGGGATGGTGAATCACATTGCGGAAATGAATAAACGACCGCCCGGCGAATCGTGAACCCGGCTATTTTCCCACGGCGGGAAAGCGCCTACATTAGCGCGTTGACCCCTCTGGAGCCCGGGATTGTCCGAACCGACTGTGCTTGAAGACGCCGCTGGGAATGCAGGCCTTGCGCGCCCGCGGGCGTTCATCAAGTCGTTCGGATGCCAGATGAACGTCTATGATTCCGAGCGGATGGGCGATCTCGCCGCCGGGGCGGGGTACGGCGAGGCCGCCCGCGCCGAGGACGCCGACCTCATCGTCCTCAACACCTGCCATATCCGCGAGCGCGCCTCGGAGAAGATCTTTTCCGAGCTCGGCAAGCTGCGCGCGCTCAAGGACGAACGCGCCCGGTCCGGCCGGCGGACGATGCTGGTGGTCGCCGGCTGCGTCGCCCAGGCGGAGGGGGCGGAGATCCTGCGCCGCCAGCCCGCGGTCGATATCGTCGTCGGCCCGCAGAGCTATCATCGCCTGCCCGAACTCCTCGACGAGGCGCGCATGCGTCCCGGCGTCGTGGACACGGACTTTCCGCCCGAG
>DATNBG010000606.1:0-7043 GCA_035572075.1 Roseiarcus sp.
CGCAAAGGGCGTTAAACTGGCGCCGGCTGAGGACATGGGGGTTCATATCTTGATCTCCAGGGGCGTGGGGCTGCGAGGAGAACAGCTCTGAAAGCGCATTCATCACGGGGCTTGTAAGTCTCTGACGAGCGAGCGGCCAGACACCCCAAGTTCCAGCAGCTCAGTGTCCAATCTCTGATCCACGCACCCGGTTTAGGAATTGGCTGGGCCATCGAAGATGTTCTCCGCGGGTGGGAGTTGCACCCATTTGTATCGGTTGCGCGTGAACAGCAGGTGAGTTGGTTTCGGAAAATCAGGGTCAGCGAAACAGCCGCCGTGCAGAAGTGTCCAGCCAGGCCGCAAGTCAGCACGTGCATAAACCGACACGCCGCACGTGGGACAGAAATAAAGATCGACACTACGCCCCTCAGCGGCCAACCGTTTGTAGACGCGCCTCTCTCCGTTAATCGCGGTCACCCGCTCATCACGAAACCACGCGCCGATCTGAAACGCGCTGCCGCTGCGTCGCTGGCAGGCAGAACAGTTGCACATGTTCACCCGTTCGGGTTCCCCAGTGACGTTGACGCTGAGTTGCCCGCAGACGCAGCTGGCGCTTCTTATCATGGCTCGTCTCCCCCATCGGAATTTTACGTCTGATAGCTGACAATGGGCATCCGGGAAATTGGCTAATGAGAAGGCCCCCAGCGACTTGCGGTGAGGTACGCCAAGCCCAATGCACTGATTATGATAGCCGAATCCATCCTGATTCGCGTCAAAATATTGCTTCATCTGGCGAACGCGGGCTGAACCCAAATTCCGGGCGATGATGGCGGGGACGCGAAGGGGCGAAATACGTTCAGCGATTGGCCTTTGTCCTAGGGCTGCGCGAGGACGAAGAGCCGCCGCGACCGCATCAGAATCCGGCCGTCGGGCAGGGCCGGATAAGCTCGGCGCAGCTTGGCCCGGCAGCGATCGAGAAAGGCGCCGCGATCGGCCTTGTCGAGCGCGGCCAGAAAGGGCGCGAGGCACTCTTCGCCTGACCTTGGGCTGGCCGAGGAATTAAATTTCGTTCACTCGGCATGAACCCCGCGCTTTGTTGAGGAAGGTTAATGCGCCGGCCAAGCTCCGGATAGGCGCGCCGACGCATGATTCCGCTCTTGATCACTGAAGACGGCCGCTCGCTTGCGTCGGGATTCGCCGTTCGCGGAAGGGTGGCGATGATGAAGCCGAAGCTCAGCCCGAGGGAAATCGTCGAGAGGCTGCAAACGATCGAGGCGCTGACCGCCGACGGCGTTCCGGTCGCCGAGGCGCTCCGTTCGGTTGGGATGCGGGAGGTCGAATACGAGCGTTGGCGGGTCGAATATAACGGCCTCGGGCGCACGCTCGGGCCGCTTTTGCGCGCGCCGCCGAAGCCGAGGCGAACGCGCCGCGCGGGTTCTGCTCATCGACCCAAGGAGCCTCTCTGCAGCTAGCCGCCATTGCTGGCGACGCGGAGCGCAATGTGCGATGGTGGGCGTGGGCCTGCTCAAAGGCTTGAGATCGCGTCAGCGCCGGCCAAACGGCGGACGGGGATTCTTTGCGATGATCCATGAGCTTCGCGTCTATCGCTGCGTTCCCAACCGGATGCCGGCGCTGCTCAAGCGGTTCGAAGAGAAGGCGCTGCCGCTGTGGGAGAAGCATGGCATCCGCCAGGCCGGTTTCTGGACGACCATGATCGGCGAATCGAACCAGGATCTCACCTATCTCATCGCCTGGGAATCGCTGGCCGAGCGGGAGCGGAAGTGGACCGCCTTCATCAGCGATCCCGATTGGGTCGCCGCGCGGACCGAAAGCGAGAAAGACGGCCCGATCGTCGCCACCATCGCGAGCTCGATCCTGCAGCCGACGTCGTTCTCGAGCGTGCGGTAGAGCAACGCGCTCCTTTGTAGGCGCGGTCTCTGACCGCGCTGCGCTCGCGCGGCTATCGCGGTCAATCGCCTCGCCCCTCACCCGGCCTCTCCCCGCGCGCGGGGAGAGGAGGCGGGAGGGTTCGCGCCGAAGCGGAATGCAGGACGCGGCGCGCTACCCCACGATCTCGTTGCCGGAGAAGAACTGCGCGATCTCCTGCGCCGCCGTCTCCGGCGCGTCCGAGCCGTGCACCGAGTTCTCGCCCATCGACAGCGCGAAGTCCTTGCGGATCGTCCCGGCCGCGGCCTTCTTCGGATCGGTCGCGCCCATCACGTCGCGATAAAGCTGGATTGCATTCTCGCCTTCGAGCACCTGCACCACCACCGGCGCGTCGGTCATCATCGTGACCAGTTCGCCGAAGAACGGGCGCTCCCGATGCACGCCATAGAACGTCTCCGCCTGCGCTTTCGTCATCCTGACCCGCTTCTGCGCCACGATGCGAAGGCCCGCCGCCTCGATCCGCTGATTGACGGCGCCGGTCAGGTTGCGGCGGGTCACGTCGGGCTTGAGGATCGAGAAGGTGCGCTCAACGGCCATGGGCGGCTTTCATCTCTGTTCGGGTTCATGCGGAGGGAGCGGCTTATAGGGCGCGCTGCGAAAAAGTGGAAGCCGGTTTTTCGTTTCCGGATGGGGCCGAATGACGTTAAGAAACGTGTCCGGGGCGAGGTCGAAGCGTGGAGATGAAGCAACGATGTTGAAACTTGGGGCCGTAACAACTGTCGCGTTCGCCGCCATGATCGCTTCGGCTTGCGCCGACGAGCAGGTCTGGAAGGTGGACAACTGGCCCGGCGACATCGACCTCATCCCGTGCAGCGCCTGGAGCAGGGCTGCGGACGGGACTTGGGTCCTGACCGGCGGCGCGATCAAGCTCGGCTCGGAGGTCATGAACAACATCGGCGTCAGAAAGAGCGACGCGGCCGCCCGCAAGCTCGAGCGGTCATGCGGCAAGAAGTGACGACAGCTACCGCCTCTGCGAAGGCCGGTCGAGGCGCCTGAGGCGCACATAGAGCGCGCCCTCGCCCCCGTGCGCGCGTCCGGCCTCCTCGAAGCCGAGCACGACCGAACGCAGGTCTCCTTCGCTGAGCCAGTGGGGGGCGAGGCGCCGCAGAACGCCGCGTTCGCCGGCCCCGGGCTCGTCCAGAAGGCCGCCCTTGCCGGTGACGACGATCACCAGCCGCGCGCCGCGCGCCTGCGAATGACGCAGGAAGCCGCGCAGCGCCCGGTGCGCCTCGGCCTGGGTCAGTCCATGCAGGTCGAGCGCGCCGTCGATTTCCGCGCGCCCGCGCTTGAGTTCGCGCCTGAGCCGCCGCTCGATCGGGACGAGCGGCCGGGAAGCGGGCTTCGCCGGCCGGGGAGGCTCGGCCGAAACCGGCGCCGCCGCGGAGGGCCGGGGGCCATGGGCGGGTTTGGAGGGCGTCGGCAATTTCGCGCCGCGCCTCCTTGTGACCGAGCGCGCGACCTCGGCCCACAGCGCGATCTCTTCGTCGCTCAGGCGCCTCAGGCGTTGATGGCGCGGCGGCGCCTCCTTCACGAATCCCCCCCTTGCGGCAGAAGCACGATGACATCGGCGCGATGGCGGATCGAGCCGGCTCGCGCGCCGGCCTTGTCTCCCGAGCCGAAGTAGAGGTCGGCGCGCGCCGCGCCCACGATCGCCGAGCCCGTGTCCTGGGCGATCATCAGCCGGCGGAACGGCCGCTCCGTCTCGTCCGCCCAGGGCAGTTCGGCCTCGATCCAGAACGGCAGGCCGTAAGGCCAGATCGTCCGGTCGACGGCGATCGAGCGCAAGGGGGTGAGCGGCGCGCCGGCGCCGGCGACCGGACCGAGAAGGGGATCGAAATTCTCGATCATCTTGAAGAACACGAACGAGCGGTTCAGCCGCATCAGCGCCAATCCCCGCTCGTGGTCGCGGCGCAGCCAGGCCTTCAGGCTTGCGAGCGACATGCCGCTTTCGGCGATCTCGCCCGTTTCGATCAGAATCCCGCCGATCGACGTGTAGGGCAGGCCGTTGCGCCCGTCATAGGCGAGACGCGCGCGCCGTCCGTCGGGAAACTCGAGTTCGGCCGAGCCCTGCACCTGAATGAGGAACGCCTCGGCCGCATCGCGAACCCAAGCGATCGCGCCGCGGCGTTCATCCTCGATCGCCGCCCGGTCGGGGTAGGGGACGAGCGCGCCGTCGGCGAGGCGCCTCGCGCCCGTGACGCCTTCGGGAAAGCCTGCCGGCGCCGGGTCGAGGCCGAAGCTCACAAGATCCGCCGGCCGTCCCAGGATCGGCCAGCGGAACTGCTCGGTTTCGACTGGCGAAGCCGGGACCCGGGGCTGGTAATAGCCGGTGAGAAACCCGCCATCCTCGGAGATGACGCGGAAGGGCCGAAAGCGCGTCTCGAAAAAGCGCCGCGCGTCATGCTCGCCGGCGCTCGCCAGGCCGAGCGCCGCGCGCGCGTTCAAGACGAGACCGGGCGGCGGCTCTTGCGCCGGCCGGGGATTGTCGTGGCCCGCCGCCAACGCCTCAGCGGAGCGCGTGAACGCGCCGAGAGCCGCCTCAAAGTCGTCGCCGCTCCAGCCCGCGAGGCTGCCGAAATCGAGCGCGTCCAGGCGGGGCGGCGCGGGCAAGGGCTTAGCCTTGCGGCGCGGCGCTCTCCGGTTCGGTCGCCGTCAGTTGCCAGTTGGGGTCGCGGGAGCGGGCATCGCGGGCGAATGTCCACAGATCGATATGATCCTCGACCGTGCTGGGCGACCCCTCGACGACCGCGCCTTGAGCGTCGTGAACAGCGGACACGAGCTTGGCCAGGAACCGCACCCTGAGCTGCGCCATCGAGCCGATGAGGTGGGCGCCGACGATCGTGGCGTTGTCGATCGACACGACCGTCGTGGTCATGGTTTGGCGCGCCGCGGCGCGGGCGCGAATGGCGTTGTCGAAATTGGCGAAGGCTTCGGGCGTCATCAGATTGCGCAGGGTCGCCGAATCTCCGGCGGCGAAAGCGTGGACGACCATGTCATAGGCCACCCGCGCGCCCGACAGAAAGGCTTCGGGCGAGAAGCCGCGATCGGCCGCGGCAATGGCGTCGAGACCTGTCCAGACCGCGGGGTCAGGCTCGGCGACGCCCTTCCACCGTTCCGCGGGATGCTGCGGGGCAGGCGGCGGCGCCGCGTCCGGCTGGACGGCGGGGGGAGCGGGCGACCCCGGAACCCGGCGCAAGGGGGCGAGAAGCCCGCCCGGCCGCTCCGAATCCTGGCGCACGCCAAGCACCGAGCGCAGCTTCCAGGCGACAAACAGGGCCACCAGCGCGAATATGACGGTCGGGAGATCGATCTCCGGCATGGCGCCCAAGCTCCTCGCTGCGCCCTTGCGGCCAAGTCCGCCGCTGCGCCGCTCCCGCCATAACTAGGCGCGGGCGGACGTTTTGGCTAGGAGCTTGGCCTGACGGCGGGGGCCGGGAGATCCGAATGGGGCGCAAAACAGCGTGAGACCTGCAAATGTGATCGGCGTCGCGGGAGCCGGGGCTTGGGGCGCGGCGCTCGCCAACGCGGCCGCGTCGGCGGGCCGGACGGTTGTCTTGTGGGGCCGGGACGAAGCGGCCATGCGGGCGATGGCGGAGACGCGGGCGATCGCCCGGCTGCCGCGCGTCGCTTTGGCGCGCGCGGTCGAGGCGACCTCGGATCTCGGGCGCTTTCGCCTCTGCGACGGGATTTTCGTCGCGACGCCGGCCCAGGCGACCCGCGAGGCGGCGCTGAGGCTCGCGGCGGCGCCGGGATCGGCCCCGCTCGTCGCCTGCGCCAAGGGCATCGAGCGCGGGACGCGCGCCTTCATGACCGAGGTTCTGGCTGAGGCCGCGCCCGGCCGGAAGACGGCCATTCTCTCCGGCCCCTCCTTCGCCGCCGACGTCGCGGCTGGCCTGCCGACCGCGCTCACCCTCGCCTCGGCCGACGAAGAGCTGGCGCGCGCGCTCTGCGATTCGCTGCGCGGGCCGGCCTTGCGCCTCTATCATTCGACCGACGTTCGCGGCGTGGAGATCGGGGGCGCGGCCAAGAACGTGCTCGCGATCGCCTGCGGGGTCGCGGCCGGCCGCGGGCTTGGCGCAAGCGCGGTCGCCGCGCTGATCGCGCGCGGCTTCGCGGAACTCCGGCGTTTCGGCGAGGCGTACGGGGCGCGGGGATCGACGCTGATGGGCCTCTCGGGGCTCGGCGATCTCGTCTTGACCTGCTCCTCGCCGCAATCGCGCAACTTCGCCTTCGGCCAGGCGCTTGGACGCGGCGAGAGCGCGGCGGAAGCGGGAGCGGGCAGGCTGGTCGAGGGCATGTTCACCGCTCAAGCGCTGATCGAACTGGCGCGCGCGCGCAACGTCGAGATGCCGATCGCCGATTGCGTCGAGCGGCTGATCGCAGGCTCGCTCGATGTCGACGCCGCAGTCGGCGAACTGCTCGCCCGCCCCCCGAAGGGGGAAGAATGACAAATGTGATATAACAATAATATTATGTATTGTTTTTGCAACGCGAACCTAAACGGGGTCCCAAGGGCCTGAAAACATGAGGGCGCGGAACTAAAACGAACCTAAGCCAATGGGCGCTGTGTGATCCGCCCGCGTCGAGGCAGCCCCTCGGGCGGTTCCACCCGGCGCCGGAACGCTCTATGCTTTCGAGCGCCGGCAGGGTCGGGGGACTACGGACGGAGTGGGCGATGGCGCATTGGCTGTTCAAGAGCGAGCCCTCGGCGTGGTCCTATGAGAAGCTGGCCTCGCTGGGCGCCGCGGGCACCGACTGGAGCGGCGTCCGCAATCATACCGCCAAGCTCAACATGCAGGCGATGAAGGTCGGCGAACAGGCCTTCTTCTACCATTCCAACGAGGGAAAGGCGGTCGTGGGCATCGTCGAGGTCTGCAAGGCCTACCGCCCCGATCCGACGGACGAGACCGGCAAGTTCGGCATGGTGGACATCCGCGCCGTGCGCCCGCTGCCGCGTCCGGTCACGCTCGAAGAAGCGAAGAGCGACAAGCGCCTGAAGACGATGGCGCTCGTCACCCAGTCCCGCCTTTCCGTCCAGCCGGTGACCGACGCCGAATGGGCGGTCGTCTGCAAGCTTGGCGGGCTTTAGCGGTTAGACGAAAGCATCACGCGGCCCG
>DATNBG010000607.1:0-2930 GCA_035572075.1 Roseiarcus sp.
GGGGGTCACATCTCCCAGATCGGCCTGACTTCGATCGCGCCGTGCTCGGCGCCGGGGCAGCGCGCCGCCCAGGAGATCGCTTGGTCGAGATCGGGCGCCTCGATGAGGTAGAAGCCCCCGAGTTGCTCCTTGACCTCGGCATAGGGTCCGTTGAGCGCCTGGGTCTTGCCGTTCTTGACCCGGACGGTCGTCGCAGTCGAAGTCGGACGCAGGCGCGCGCTCCCGACCCGGACACCGGCGTCGGACATCGCCTTGGTGTAGGCCCCATAGGCCGCGAGCATCGCTGTGCTCTGATCCTGCGTCGCCGCCTGCATCGCCTTTTCGTCGCTGTGAAGCAACAACAAGTACTGCATCGTCCCGCTCCTTCGTGGATGCGCGGCCCTTTCGCCGCGCTCGTGACAAAGACGTTCGATTTCGCGCCGTTTCGACAAAGCGGCGGAAAGAACGCCATCCGCCCTGTCCGCCTCAGCCGGTCACATTTCCCAGATCGGCCTCACTTCGATCGCGCCGTACTGGGCGCCGGGACAGCGCGCCGCCCAGGAGATCGCGGCGTCCTGATCGGGGGCGTCGATGAGGAAATAGCCGCCGAGCTGCTCCTTGACCTCGGCATAGGGGCCGTTGAGCACCTGCGTCTTGCCGTTCTTGACCCTGACCGTGGTCGCGGTCGAAGTCGGACGCAGCCGCATGCCGCCCTTGCTGACCCCCGCGTCCGTCATCGCCTTCATGTAAGCGCCATAGGCCGCCAGGATCGACCCGGTCTCTTCCTGCGTCGCCGTCTGCATCGCCTTTTCATCGTTGTGAATTAGCAACAGGTACTGCATGTTCTGCTCCTTCAAGAGACGCGCGAACTCTTTCACCGCGTTTCATAGCAAAGACGCGCGATCCCGCCGCGTTTCGACAAGGGGGTGGAAAAAATCCGCCAAGCCTCGAGCGGCGCAGTGCGCGGCTCGAAAAAGGCCCGCTCGCTCGGACCTCGCGCCGCGCTGTCCAGCGCACGATTTTTCCTTGTCGCGCCCGTTGGAGCGTCGCACAGTCGATCCGCCAGGGGCCGCCCGGCAAATCCCGTCGCGCGCTATTGTACAATCCCGCGCGGCAAGATTGTCCCGAGCAGGCCGGCGATTGATCGTTCTCAAGAAGGGGTGCTCTGATGCGGAAGGCGATGGATCGCTCGTTTCTGTCGAGGCTGTTGCTGACCACCGCCCTTTCCCTACCCTTGATGACAGCGAGCGGCGCCGGGGTTCACGCCGATATCGTGACTGTGCAGGGCGCCGATGGCGCTAACGGCGCGGACGGCGTCAATCCGGGCGATCCCGGGCTGCCGGGCGACGACGGCGAGTCGGTCGCCGCCGACGCGGGCAGCCTACACCCGGTCACCTTCCCCCTGAATAAGGCCACGGCGACCGGCGGAAATGGCGGCGCAGGCGGCGCAAGCTTCCCAAGCGACCCGACTTCGCCCCAGACTATCGTCTCCGGCAATGGCGGCGAGGGCGGCGCCGCCACCGCACTTGCGGCGACATCAGTCGCATCAGGCCCGGCAGAGGCACACGCTGCCGCCATCGGTGGGAACGGCGGGCAGGTAGGTGCTCAGTTTGCCGTGATTTTGGGGGGGCCGGTTCCCGGCAATGGCGGGGAAGCTACCGCGACAAGTTCTGCGACAAATTCGGGCGCCAGCCCGTCAGGCGGCGATGTCGTTGCCACGAGTTCCGCGACTGGCGGAATGGGTGGCGACGCCGAGACCGAAAATGTCAGCGGTGCGCTCTTCACTGGGACTGGCGGTGACGCGAAGGCGACCAGTGACGCCAGCTCCGGTGGCTCCGGGAACGCATCGGCGGCGGCGACTGCGATCGGCGGCGGGAGCGCGAGCAGCGGAGGAGACGCCACATTTGCCGGCGCGGGCGGTTCGGCGACCGCAACTGCCAGCGCGACCACGCTCGGAGGCGGAGCGGCCACGGCTAAAGCAACCGCGACTGCCGGCGAGCCTGGTTTTGCCAGATATGGCCCGATCGGCGAAGAAGGCAGCGCAAATGCGACGTCGAACGCCGAGGCCGAGTTTGGCGGCGTGACGGCCAAGTCGATGACTGTGGCGTCCTCGCAGCCACCCTCGGATATCTTCGTGTCTGGACCTGCCTCCGCCTCGGCCTCCGCGTCCGTGACTGCGCTTCCCGACGAGGCGGACGCCGCGGCGCTGATCGGCGACGCGAGCGATGTCGCAAACGCGCTGCTCGGCCCGCGTGATGTCATATTCGGAACCTCCGTCCTCCGCGCAAGCGGCGGTTTCGACGTCCCCCAGGGGAGTGGCGCGTATAGCGCAAGCTCGACGTTCGACCTTGCGTATCGGGGCGATCTGCTGCTTGGCCTGATCGATGCTGAGTTCGGCGACGGCTTCCAGTCGATGGAATTCACCATCACCGCCAACGGCGTCGAAATTCTCGATTCGACCTTCAGAAGTTTGGCGGTCGCGGAGAGTTTCTTCCACGACGACGTCCTCGATCTTGGCTCCTACTCCGGGCCTGTCGATCTGGCGTTCGGCTACAATCTCGTCGCCGATGGGCCCGGCGGCTTTGGCTTCGACTTCGCCGTCGGCGGCGCGGTCCCCCAGGCCCCGACCTGGGCGATGATGCTGATCGGCTTCGCGGGCCTTGGCTTCGCGGGGTTCAAGACCTCGGGGGCAGCGCGGCGGGCGGTTTGATGCGAGATTGGCGGATGGATCGCCCGGCGTTTCCGCGGGCGACCGAAAGCGCCCGGTCGAGGGGGCCAAAAAATCGATGATGGCCGTCGAGGCGAATTGTCTGTCGATAGCGAATGAACTTGTCCGGTTTTGGTAGCACATCAAATGTCCGCTTCTTCCGGTTTTGTTTTCCTGTGGGACTGTGGGCGACGCGTGCGTTGTCCACATTTCCACAGGCGCGCCGCCGAGCGGATTTAAGCGG
>DATNBG010000608.1:0-6610 GCA_035572075.1 Roseiarcus sp.
CCGATACATGCATGATCTCGGCCTGCTCAGCCGCAACGTCGCCATCGCCCATTCGGTCTGGGTGGACGACGATGAGATGCGCCTCATGGGCGAGGCGGGGTGCTCGGTCGCCCACAATGCGATCTCCAATCTGAAGCTCGGCTCCGGCGTCGCGCCGTTGCGGCGCTTGATGGAGGCGGGGGTGAACGTCGCGCTCGGGACAGATGGCGTGTCGAGCTGCGACAGCTTGAGCATGTTCGATGTCATGCGGGTCGCCGCCCTCATCCACAGCGCGAGCGGGCCGGATTATTCGCGCTGGCTGACGGCCATCGACATCCTGCGCGCCGCGACCATCGGCGGCGCCCATGCCGCGATGCTGGAGAACGAGACAGGCTCACTCGAAGCCGGCAAGCGCGCCGATCTGATCATGCTCCGCATCGATACGCTCGCCTTCACGCCGATGAACGACGTGCGCAAGCATCTGGTTTTCGCGGAGAACGGATCGTCACTCGAACTCGTCATGGTCAATGGCGCGGTCGTCGTCCGCGACGGCGAACTGACGCGGATCGACGCCCAGGAAATCCTGCGGGAAGCGCGCGAGCTGGTCCCGGCCTATCTCGCCGAGCATCGGCGTGTCGAGGAGCGCAACCGCGTCCTCGAGCCTTATATGGCGGAAATTCATCGCCGCGCGACGTTGCGCGACATCGGCCTCAATCGCTATGCGGGCGACATGGCGCCGTGGCGCGGCGCCAATCGATCCTAGTGTCCTGATTCTGAAGTTGTGACGATTTTGGCTTGGACGGAAGCAATGTCGAGCGTCTTGAGAGCGCATTATGATGCAACGCGCAGCTTCTCCATCAGCCGCCGATGCCCCTCGGGAATCGGAACCGGGCGGCTCGTGGCCCGCTCGACATAGACATGGGTGTAACCGCCGGCCGCCGCGGCGGTCTCGGCGCCCGCCTTGAACGCCGCGAGACGATAGCGCACCGAGGAGCGGCCGAGGCGCTCGACCGCGACGCCGACTTCCGCCGGCTCGGGATAGGTGAGGCTGGCGTAAAACCGGCAATGGCTTTCGACCACGAGGCCGATGACCGGGCTTGAGGCCGGATCGAGCAGCCCAGCCTCGATGAGGATCGCATTCACCGCCGAATCGAACAGCGCGTAATAGACGACATTGTTGAGATGGCCGTAGGCGTCGTTGTCGCACCAGCGCGTCGCGATGGCGACAAACCGGGCGAAAGCGGCGCGGGAAGGCGGCCCTGGCCGATCGGGGCCGGCGGGCGTGTCGAACGCGGCCATGCTGTCTCGAAGCTCGCGGGTGCGCTTCGCCTCTTAGAGCGCGGCTCGCGAAAAAGGGAAAGCCGGTTTTTCGCAAAATGCGCGCGAAACCAAGGAATCTGATGGTTCAAATCTGACGCTTGGTGTCCCATCAGGGTACGCCGCAACTGGGCAGGAAGCGCGCCGACACGGGTCGCCTCGGGAAGGACCGGAGTGTGGCCTGGCTCGCGCCCCTCGACGTTGCGGCTCAGCCGCGGCCCCACCCTCCGCCGTTGGCGGTGGTGATCGTGATCGTGTCGCCAGGGGCGAGCTCAAGGCCGCTGACGAAGGAATAGTCGCGACGTTCGCCGCCGGCCCGGGTCACGGCTATGCCGTTGCGGCCGCCCGGCGCGCCGCCCGCTGATCCCCAGACCGGCTGGCGATTGCGGCTGTAGCCCGCCGAGAGAAGAGCCTTGGCGCGCAAGCGATAGGCGAGCGAGAGTCCCCTTCCGCCGGAATGGAGGCCCCTGCCCTCTTCCGTGTCGTTGAGCCGCTTGTATCCGACGTCGAGACCATAACGCGCCTCGCAGATCTCGACCGGGCAATTGAAGGTCTCGCCGTGGCTCGCCGAATACATTGCGTCGAGGCCATCGCGCTTCGAGGTCGCGCCCCAGCCGCCCATCTGCGGCTCGACCATGGTGAAGCGCCGGCCGGTGTCAGGATGGTCGCCAGCGATGACGGTGCCGCAGATCGAGGCGAAATGCCCGGCCGGAAGCCGCTCCGGCAACGCCTTGGCCATACAGCGCCAGAGCATGTCGTAGAGCCGGATCCGCGTCTCGAAATAGTAGCCGTGCGGCGCGCTCCCGACCGCATGGAAGATCGAGCCGGGCTCGGTCACGACCTCGAGCGGCCGGAACGAGCCGGCATTGGCGAAGAGGGTCGGGTCGGCGAGCGCCTTGAAGATCATTTGCGCCGAGATCATCGCGCCGTCGCGGCTCGTATTGTAGGGGGCGCTTCGCTGTTGCGGGTTGCCCCGGAGATCGACCGTGAAGCGATCGGGCGCAACACCGATCGAAGCGCGCCAGAGGGCGCCGTCATCCTGCTCTTCCTCGATCGCGTAAACGCCCGGCGGGAGCGTTCTCAGGCCCGCGCGGCTATGCCGCTCGCCTTCCTCGAACAGGTCCCGAAGCGCGGCGCGATACGCCTCGAGGCCATAGGCTTCGACCAGGCGCCCGATGCGCCCCTCGGCCTTGCGGCTGGCGGCGACCTGGGCCCAGAGGTCGCCCTTGACAAAATCCGGCAGGCGGGAATTGACCGCGATGATGTCGAACACCGGGGCGATGGCCCGGCCGTTCTCGAACAGCCTCACCGCCGGCAGCCGCAAGCCCTCCTGGAAGATCTCCGAGACGTCGACCGCCATCGAGCCCGGAGTCTTGCCGCCGACATCGTTCCAGTGCGCGATCGAAGCGGTCCATGCGACGAGCTCCGCCTCGGCGAAAACCGGCAGCGCGACGACGACGTCGTTGAGGTGCGTCACCCCGCCGAAGTAAGGATCGTTGGTGATAAACACGTCCCCCGATTGGACGCCGCCGCGGTTCAGTTCGATGATCCGCCGCACCGCCTTGTCGAGCACGCCGACAAAGGTCGGAATCCCTGCGCCGGACGAGACCAGTTCGCCCGCCGCGTCGGTGATTCCAGTCCCGACGTCGAGCACCTCGTAGATGATCGGGCTCATCGCGGTCTTCTTCAGGACGGCGAACATCTCGTCGGCCGCCGCCGTGAGGCTCGCCTGGATGACGGACACGGTGATCGGATCGTGAGGCATCGCTCTCGAAGACCGGTTGCGACGACGACCTTGCCGTGCGTCCTGCGTGGCTGGCTCAGATATTCGAAGGCCTCGACGTACGGCGCCTCATCCTCGAGCTTGAGGCCGCGATAGCCGGAATAGGGTGGATTCGCCACACGCGGGGCATGAAAGGTCGAGCTTCCCGATTGGCGGCCGGAGACCTTAAGTCACCCCCTCGCAACATGAAGGTCGCGCGGCAGCGAAGAGAGGATCTCCGGTCCGTTCTCGCGCACGATGATGATGTCCTCCAGCCGGATGCCGAACCGGCCCGGAATGTAGACGCCGGGCTCGATCGAGAACACCATCCCTTCCTCGAGCACCGAGTCGGACGTGGACGTGATGTAGGGCGGCTCGTGAATGTCGACGCCGAGGCCGTGGCCGGTGCGATGGACGAAAAATTCGCCATAGCCGGCGTCCGATATGACGCGCCGCGCGGCGGCGTCGACCTCGCTCGCCTTGACGCCGGGCTTCGCCGCCTTGAGCGCCGCCTGCACCGCCTTTTCGACGATCGTATGGATCTGACCATATCCGTCCGGCGGCCGCCCAACCGCGGCCATGCGCGTGATGTCGCTGGGATAGCCCCCCTTGCGGGCGCCAATGTCGATGACAACGGCGTCGCCTTCCTCGAGCTTCCGCCCGCCGGTCAGATGATGGGGGAAGGCGCCGTTCGGGCCGCCGCCGACGATCCAGAATTCCGGCGCCGCGCCTTCCGACCCGAAGTGCGCCCTGACGACATCGGCGAGCTCGGTCTCGGTCATTCCTCGCCGGATGGCCGCAAAGGCCGCCTGCATCGCGCGGTCGGCGACGCCCGCGCTCGCCTTGAGCCGCTCGTACTCGCCCTTGTCCTTGCGCAGGCGCAGGACGCCGACCGTATCGGCCGTGAACGTGTGCTCGGCTCCCGAAAGCGCGCCGAGCAGCAGGAGCGCAAAATCCGCCCGCATGGTTTCGTCGAGCGCGACCCGCTTCGCCCCGGTCGCCCCGACATCGGCCAGCGCCGCCTTGAGCGCGGCGTCCGCCCCGTCCTCGTCGGCCCAGGCGTGAAACGGGATGCCGGTGTGCCCTCGTGACTCCTCGGCGTTCAACGCCGGCATGAGGAACGCCTCCTTCTCGGGTCCGACGAGCAGCAGGCAGGGCCGTTCGTCGGCATGCGGGTGAAAGCCTACGAGCCATTGCATGTGCGATCCGGGCCCGAGCGCGACCAGGTCCGTCCCGGTTTCGCGCATCCGCTCGCGAAGGGCGGTGAGGCGCCTTGCGGTGTCCGTCATTTTCGTTCCCCCCAGCCTCAAGCCGCCCTGCGGGCCGGGTTTTCCGCCTCGGCCGGGACGACGATTCGGGCGCCGAAGGCCTCCCGCGCCGCCGCGCGAACCGCGCGGATGATTCCGCGCGTCGCCGTGGCCTCGTAAGCGCGGATTTCGATATCGGTGAACCCGCCTACGCTCTCGGGGCGGGAGGCTGCATGCACCTCCGTCTGCGGGAGCTTGTGGTCGCGCGCCATCTCGGCAAAGAGCGGATCCATCGCCGCCGGACGACGCGACCGCGTTCAGGTCCATGATCTTGAGCGGCGCTCGTGTGACCATGATTCCCTCCATCCATCTCGATTGTTTGGTTTGAGGCAAGCGTTGTGTTCGATGCGCAGCGTCAACAGCCGTAGACCTCGCGGGCGCGCTCGCGCGTGATGAGGCCGTTGCGGATGTCCTCCTCGACCGCCGCGCGGTCGCGCGCCTTCGGGTCGCCGAGGCCGCCGCCATTGCCGGTGACGACGCGGATGATGTCGTCGGTATGCGTCGTCAGGCCTGAAACGAAGGCAAAGCGCTGGTCGGAGCCGTCGCGGCCGAGGACACGGACATAGTTTGGCGAGCCCTCGCGCCCGCCGTCGAGCGACCAGGCCGGAAACTTCGAGCGGGTGTAGCCGACGGTGAGGAAGCCGTTGTCGGCGCGGATGCGGTAGTCCATGACGATGCCGCGACCGCCCCTGAATTTTCCTTCGCCGCCGGGCTCGAGGTTGAGCTCCATGCGGTCGACGAGCAGGCCGTTGCGCGCCTCGTTGATCTCGGCGGGGCAATTGTACGTCTCGCCGTGGAACCCGCAGAAGATCGCGTTGTTGCCGTCCCGGCCGGGGCTCGCCCCCCACCCGCCCAACTGCGGCTCGATGATCGTGTATTGCCGGCCGGTGTCCGGATGGACGCCGCCGATGAAGGTGCCGCAGACACTGGCGAAATGGCCCGAGGCGAGCCGATCGAGCATATGCGGCGCGAGACAACGCCACATGATGTCGTACACGCGAAGCTCGATCTCGTAATAGAAACCGAGCGGGGCGGGCTCGCTGGCGTGGAAGACGGAGCCTTCGCGCGTCAGAAGGCGGATGGGCCGGAAGGAGCCCTTGTTGGCGGGCGAGTAGGGGTCGGTCAGCGACTTGAACAGCATCTGCGCGCAGACCATGACCCCGTCGACGCTGGTGTTGACCGGATTGTTCGACTGATCCGGATTGTCGCGTAAATCGACGATGAGCTCCTTGTCGGCGATCGTGATCTTCACGTTGAAAATCCGGCCGTCGTCCTGCTCTTCGGAGAGCTCGAAAGTGCCTTTCGGCAGCCTGGCGAGCTCTCTCAGCGAAACCTGCTCGCCGAAATCCATGAACGACGACATCGCGTTCTCGAAGGTCTTGACGCCATATTTCTTCGCAAGATCGACCAGCCGCTTCGCTCCGATGCGCGCCGAGGCAATCGCCGCCCAGAGGTCGCCTTCGAGCACGTCCGGCATCCGCGAGTTGACCTTGATGATGTCCATCACTGACCGGATCGGTTCGCCCTTCGCGATGATCTTGATCGCCGGAAGGCGCAGGCCCTCCTGGAAGATCTCGGTCGCCTCGCCGGTCAGCGAACCCGGGGCCATGCCCCCCACGTCCGAATTGTGGGCGATGTTGGCGGTCCATGCGATGACGCGGCCGCCGGCGAAGACCGGCATGGCGACGATGATGTCGTTGAGGTGGGTGACGCCGCCGTAATAGGGATCGTTGGTGGCGAAGACATCGCCCGGCTCGACGTCGCCCGGCTTGTCGAACTTCTTCGCGATCACCTTGACCGCCTTGTCCAGCACGCCGACGAAAGCCGGAATGCCCGCGCCGGACGAGGCGAGCGCGCCCCTGGCGTCGGTGATGCCGGTGCCCATGTCGAGCACCTCGTAGATGATGGAGCTCATCGCCGTCTTCTTCATGACCGCGAACATCTCGTCGGCCGTCGCCTGCAGCGAGTTCTGGATGATCTCAAGCGTGATCGGGTCGTTGGTCTTGTGCATCGTCCGCTCCGCTCCTAGGCCGCGAGATGGATATGGATGTTGCCGTAGCCGTCGACCTCGACCCGGTTGCCGGGATGGACGACGCCGGTGGCGCCCGGATCCTCGACAATCGCCGGGCCCATGAAGGTCATCCCCGGCTCGAGCTTCGTCCCGTCATAGATCGCCGCCTCCCGTACGCCCTCGAGCGCGTAATCGACCTTGCGACGGCCCTTGAGGGCGGCCTCAGCCTTTGCG
>DATNBG010000609.1:0-13514 GCA_035572075.1 Roseiarcus sp.
AGGGACAGCTGCTCGAATTCGTCGTCGCGCGGCGGCTCGATGGCGAGATCGCTGTAGGTCGAACGGTCGGGCGCCTCGAGGACCTCTTTCATGATCCGCCGGGTTTTGAGGAAGAAGCTGAGGTATTTGACCGCCTTGATCGCCGTTCCGCCCCAGTAGCGCGGGTAGAAGAGAAGCGGGGATTCACGCTTGAGCCCGTGGCGGCGGTCGCGGCGGTATTTCAGGCGAAAGGCGCCGCCCTCGAGCGGATGCACGCCCTCGTGGCTGATCATCAGCTTGAACCAGCCGATCGTGCTGAGGATCGGCTTCGGACGACCATTGGGGATCTGCGCGGCGCGGCGCAGGATCGTGCGGATATGGTCGTAGGTATAGAAGGATTGCCAAGCCGCCCGGTAGGCTTCCTCCCATTCGGCGTCGGTCATCTTCGCGTGATGCGATACGCGATGGTTGAGGTCGTATTTGTTGATGTCGGGGTCCATCCAGACCCCTTTCTTCAACATGACCTGATGATCCTCGGAGCCCGGCAGGGGCGTGAGGAAGAAGAATTCCAGAATGTCGAGCGGCAGTTCGCGCTTGATGATCTCGACGTCGCGCAGGATCGATTCCTTGGTGTCGGCGGGAAAGCCGAGGATGTAGCCGGCGTAGGTGAGGGCGCCGTGGGCGCGCCACTTCTGCAGCATCACTCGATATTCGGTGATCTTGTTCTGGCGCTTCTTGGCGGCGATCAGATTCTCGGGATTGATGTTCTCGAGCCCGATGAAAACCCGCCGGACGCCCGCCGCCGTCGCTTTCTCGATGAAATTCGGGATCTTGTGGCAGAGCGTGTCGACCTGGATGGTGAAGCCGACGTGGATGCCCTCGGCTTTGAGCGCGATCACCCGGTCGAGCAGAATCTCCCAGTCACTGTTGCGGGCGAAATTGTCGTCGGTGATGAAGAACCGGTCGATGCCCTGGGCCTTGTTCTCGCGGATGATCTGCTCGAGGTCGTCGGGGGTGCGGAAGCGGCTCTTGCGCCCCTGGACGTTGATGATGGTGCAGAACGAGCATTGATAGGGGCAGCCGCGGCCGAGATCGATGCTCGAATACTTGCCGGAGGTCCGCTCGATGTGCTTGCGCGGCAGGATCGGCGCCGGCTCGCCGCTTAGCGACGGCAGCCTGTCCATGAAATTGTAGAGCGGCTTCAGCGTTCCGTTCCACGCGTCGAGAAGAACCTCGTCGAGCCGATGCTCTTCCGCTTCGCCGGCGAACAGGGAGACGCCCATCGCCTGCGCCGCCGTCAACTCTTCCGGCATCTGAGGCAGCATGGCGAGGCAGCCCGAGACATGGAACCCGCCGATGCACACCTGGAGGCCCGCGGCGCGAAACTGGCGCGCAAGGTCCACCGCACGCGGATACTGGTTCGATTGCACCCCGACGACGCCGATCAGGGCCCGCCCGCCCTTTCGCTTAAGGTCGCGGATGATTCGGCTCGGCAGCACCCGGCGGTTGGTCTCGTCATAGGTCTCGATGTCGATCGTGACGCCGGCTCCCAGAACCTCGCGGCGCCGGGCGTCGTCAGCCAGGCTGAACGTGCAGGCGAGGGTGTTGGACGGCATGACGGAGCGAAACCACTGAATGGGATAGCCGTCATCGTCATAGTGGGTGGGCTTGATGAGAACGAAGGTGAACACCGAATCCGGTGCGTGCGAATCCGCTTTGGCCTCAGTCAAGTTCGCCGCCGCCCGCATGTATGAATTGCCCCGGATCAGAATCCCGCACCGCTAGCACGGGACTGTTGTTCGGGCAAATCGCGGTCTCATGCCGGTGCGGGCGGGCCTCACATCGGGGGCACGAGCCCGTCCTTGCCGATGAGGACAAAGGCGGCGTCGATCGAGCCGTCTTCCTGCTTGGGGCCGCGGGCGATGATCGCGCCGCCTTTCTTGAGGTCGGTCCGGGCGCCGGGCTGAAGGGCGACGATCGGCGTCTTGGGGTCGACAACGATGGTCTGCTCTCCGCCCTTGTAGGTCACGGTGAGCTTGGGGCCGGTCGCCGCATTGACGCGCGCGGAGATATTCCCGTTGGTCATCGAGCTTTTCGGCGCAAGGTCGAAGGGGCGGAAGCCCTCGCCGCTCCCGCGCATGGCCTCGGGAAAGATGTGCACTTCCATCGCCTTGAGTTCGGCGCCCTCGCCCGGCACGGCGGCGACGCCGACGAAGGTCCCGGGCTTCACGTCGGCGAGCGTCGCGGGAACGACGAGGACGAAGCGGGTTTTGGGGCCAAGATGGACCGTTTGCTCCTCGGCCGCGCGCGTGCGCACGCCTAAAGTCGCGCCGTCGGCGCTGATCGTCTCGATGGTCGCGCGCGCGGTTGCGAGCGGCGCGGCCTTAGCGAGCGCGGGCGCGACCGCCAGCGTGAAGGCGGCGACGAGAGCTATTCTACCTAACGCCATTTGCGTTGATCTCCAGAAGACATGCCGGCCAGGCGCCGGACCACCGCCCCGTCGGCTATGGACGTTAGGCGACGAGCGTGAACTTTCCAAGGCCGGCGTTTCGCCGCGCGCTGCGCGGGTGCGTCAGATCTTGATCTCGCTCCCGTCCTGGCCCCAGCGGGTGTGGAAGCTGCCCGGCTTGTCGAGGCGGCGATAGGTGTGGGCGCCGAAATAATCGCGCAGGCCCTGCAGCAGGTTGGCGGGCCCGCGGGCGCGCCTCAGCCCGTCGTAATAGGCAAGGGCGGACGAGAAGGCGGGAGTGGGCACGCCGCTCGCGACCGCGAGGCCAACCACGCGCCGCCAGGCGCCCTCAGTGCGCGCGATCCCCTGGCCGAAATAGTCGTCGAGCAAGAGGTTGGCGAGCTTGGGGTTGCGGTCATAAGCCTCCCTGATGCGATCGAGGAAGCGGGCGCGGATGATGCATCCCGCGCGCCAGATGGTCGCGAGTTCGCCCAGTTTCAGGTCCCAGTGGAACTGCGCCGAGGCAGCCGACATCTGCTCGAACCCCTGGGCGTAGGCGACGATCTTCGAGGCGTAGAGGGCGTCGCGGACGGCGTCGATCTCCGCCGGCTCGGGCTTGCGCTTCTCGAGCGCGGGGCGCCGCGTCTTCCTGTCCATCTCGAGCCGCAACGCGCGGGAGGCCGAAAGCGCGCGGGCGTAGACCGCCTCGGTGATCGCAGTCACCGGGACGCCGAGTTCCAGCGCGGACTGCGACGACCAGCGGCCTGTCCCTTTTTGTTCGGCTTCGTCGAGGATGACGTCGACCAGCGGCTTGCCCGTGGCGGCGTCTCGCTTGCGCAGGACCGCGGCGGTGATTTCGATGAGGTAGCTGTCGAGATCGCCCTCCTTCCAGCCCTGGAAGATGTCGGCCATCGCCGGCGCGTCCAGACCGTAGACGCTTTTCATCAGGTCGTAGGCCTCGGCGATGAGCTGCATGTCGGCGTATTCGATGCCGTTGTGCACCATCTTGACGTAATGGCCCGCGCCCTGCGGCCCGATATAGGCGCAGCAGGGAACGCCGTCGTATTGCGCCGCCATCCCGGTCAGCATCGGCGCGATGCGGTCCCAGGCCTCGCGGTCCCCGCCCGGCATCATGCTGGGGCCCTCGAGCGCGCCTTCCTCGCCGCCGGACACGCCCATGCCGACGAAGCGGATCTTTTTGGCTTCGCAGGTCTCGTAGCGGCGCGCGGTGTCGGTAAAGAGCGAGTTGCCGCCGTCGATGATGATGTCGTTCTGCTCGAGATGGGGCAGGAGTTCGCCGATCACCTGGTCGACCGGCGGGCCCGCCTTGACCATGATCAGGATCGGGCGGGGCTTCTTGATGGCGGCGATGAACTCGGGGAGGGTTTTCGCGGGCAGGAAGCGGCCTTCGCCCCCGTGCTGGGCAATGAGTTCATCGGTCCGCTCAGGATTGCGGTTGAAGACGGCGACGCCGAAACCATGCCGCGCCGCGTTCCGGGCGAGATTTGCGCCCATGACGGCCAATCCCAGGACGCCGATATCCGCTTGATCAGCCATGGGTTCCTCGTTCGCTTTGGGGAGTGAGCGTCTTAGCGTTCCAGCGACGGGCGGGCAAACGGCGGTTGACGGCGAGGCCAGGAAACGCCTTTGCTGTCCCGGCCCGGTTTAAGGAGTGAAGGTCTTGTCGCGTCCGCCGGCGGACGGGTTGTGGGTCCGCGTCTATTATGAAGACACCGACTTTTCCGGCCGGGTCTATCACGCGTCCTATCTCAGGTTCCTCGAACGCGGCCGCACCGAGTGGTTGCGGGCCCGTGGATTCGTGCACCGCGATCTGATGGAGCACGAGAGCGTCGCCTTCGCGGTGCGCTCGCTCAAGATCGACTATCTGGCGCCCGCGATGATGGACGATCTGTTGCGGGTGGAGACCGCCGTTGGCGCGGCGCACGGGGCGTCGATCGAGTTTCGGCAACGCATTTTGCGCGGCGACCGGGAGCTCGCCGCCGCCACGGTGCTGGTGGCGGCGGTTCGTGGCGGGCGCCCGGCGCGGGTTCCGGCCGATCTGCGCCGCCTCCTTGCCGAGCGGGGGACATGAAGACGATCGTCGTCACCGGAGTCTCGCGCGGGCTCGGCCTGGCGATCGCGGTGAGACTCGCCGCGGACGGATACAGGATCGTCGGCATGAGCCGGACAAACAGCGAGGCCTATCAGGCCTTGATGTCGCGGCTTCCCGGGCAGGCCGAATTTCAGCCCCTCGACCTTTCCGACGTGGAGTCCATCGCCGGCGTCGCGCGCGAAACGACGCGGAGATCGGGACCCCTATACGGATTGGTCAACAATGCCGGCGTCGAGCACAGCGGCGTGCTGGCGACCATGCGCGAAGCCGATATCGAGCGCGTCGTTCGCACCAATCTTCTCGGGCCGATCACGCTGACCGGGCGCCTCATGCGCTCGATGCTGGCGAAGGGCGAAGGGCGGATTGTTTGTATTTCGTCGATCGTCGCGAGGAGGGGCTTCCATGGGCTCTCGGTCTATTCCGCGACCAAGGCGGGTCTTGAGGGCTTCGCCCGATCGCTTTCGCGCGAGGCTGGCAAACGCGGCGTCACCGTCAATTGCGTCGCGCCGGGATACATGGAAACGGACATGACGGCCGGGCTGCCGGCCGGCGCGCTCGAGTCCGTGAGGCGCCGCGCGCCGCTCGGCTTGCCGCGGCCGGACCAGGTCGCGGCGGCGGTCTCCTATCTCATGACGCCGGAGGCCTGCACGGTGACGGGAACTGTGCTCACCGTCGATGGCGGCGGGTCCGCCTGAGCCGGCTTCGTCCGCCGCCGCGTCGTTCGCTCACGGGAGAAGAATGTCCGGATGCTCCTGAACAAAGATCCGGCCTGACTCATAGCCGATGTCGAACAGGCGCTCGAGGTTTGAGCGCGACCAGTCCAGGATGTAGGGCTGTTGCTCCGGGGGCACGTAAAATTTGACGAGATAGGGCTTCTCCACGTTGGGAACCTGTTGGGCTTTGACGCCGGCCGCGGCTTTCGCTCTCAGTTCCCATTCGTCCCGCGGAATAAAATCCGTATGCCCGGTCTTCGCCCATTCCCTGAAAATGGAGATTTCCTTTTCCGCGTTGCCGACAATCGGCAAAACTATGGATTGGGCATAGGCGTCCATCAAGTTCCTTGCCGGATGGATCACATTGTCGGTGAGCACGTCGAACAGGATGAAGCGGTACGCATCGCCGTCCGGCCTGGTTACGTATGGGATGTCGAGATAGCGCTGATCGACAGCCAATCGAACCAAATTCAACCCGGTGAAAGCGGCGCCCTCGTAGTAGAACGATCCGTCGATTTCATAAGGGGCATAGAGGTAGGGGAAGGAAAAGGCCGCCCGGAAATGCCGGACGTCGATCTCCGGCCCCTCGAACTCGACAACCTCATGGGTGTCGATTCGATAGGCGTTCAAAAAGGTGCGCGGCGAAACGATCTCCTTCAACCGCCTGAAATCCACCACGTCCTCGATGAACGGGACGTGGGCGCAGACCCCCCGATCGAAGAAGTCCAGCGCGCCCGGCGTCATCATCGAGCCGCCCAGCAGCAAGAGGTCGGCCTCAAGCTTCTCCGCCGGGCTCATGCCATACTGATGGTCCGCGTATTGAACGGGCGGCAGCTTCCGCCAGGCGTTTCGGAAGACTTCGGCGAAAGGGCCGTCCTTGAAGAAAATCTTGTAGTTGAGCGGAAGGAGCGAATAAATCGCGTCGGATACGCCGAAGTTGACCGTGTTCCGCAGCGCCTCGGCCGGCGTCAGGCCTTTCGGGGCCAGATAGCAGAGGCCGACGACGGCGCCGGCGCCCGACATGCTGATCGCGTCGAATGTGAGGCCATGGTCGTGAAGGGCCAGCAACGCGCCGGACATGAGCGTGAGGTTCGGCGCGCCTCCGCCCAGCACCAGAACTCGTTTTCCAGCCATCCCCTGAGCCCTCCGTTCAAGCGCTAGAACGCTCAAGGCCGGTGAATGTCGACCGGCCTATGAGCGCGCGCGCGGTTTCATCTTTTTGGACCGTTCAGCCCCGCGACGCGTTCCGGTCGCCGCCCTCTTCGCCATTCGTCCTCCTGGAGCCGGCGCGCCCTCCAACAGCGCCTTGGCCCTGATCAAATCCGGCGTGCCAAATCCTTCGGTGAACTGCCGGTAGATCGATCGCAGCAGATCGAGCGCTTCCTGTTCGCCGCCGCGTCCGCGCTGAAACTCAACGAGGTCTGAGGCCGTCCGGAGCTGCCACGATCTCGCGCCCTGCGAGCGAGCCGCCTCGATGCTCTGGTTGAGCAGGGCTTCGATTTCGCCGGCCGCGCCGCGGCCCGACTTCAGGAGAATTTGAGCCTTGAGACGAAGGACCTCGGCGATCGCCCACCGTTCGCCGGTCTCCCGCGAAATCGCGATCCCCTGATCGACCGCTTGCAGGGCCGCGTCGTTGCGCCCGGCGGCGGCATGCGCTTCGCCCTCGAGAGCGACGAAGATCGGAAGCCACAGGCGCGACCCCGTCTGGCGCCAGGCGGCGAGGCCGGCGCGAATCTCTTCGACGCCCTTGTCAGGATCGTCGTGAGCGGCGGCCCAACCCTGCAGGATCTGGCCGCCGGCCGCCCAGAACGGATAGCCGTGCTCGGTGCAGATCGAAATCACCGTTTGCGCATAGGCGCCGGCGCCCTCCGGGTTGCGCCGCATGATGTCGATCATGCCGCGCGCGTGGCAAATGGCGTATGCGAGCGTGTGCGGGTGAGACAAGGCTTCGGCGTGCTTGACCGCCCGATCGGCGACGTCGGACGCCTGATCGACATGGCCGAGCTGCCAGAGCGCCCAACTGAGGTAACAAAGGGCGGTCGCGCCGATATCCTGGCCATACTGATAGATGTGGGCGGCCTCGAAGCCCTGCTCGTAAAGCGCCCGAGCCTGCTCCAGGTGTCGCCGGCCGGCTTCGAATTCGCCCTTGGTCACATAGGTCGTTCCGACGGTTCGATGAGCGAGGCAAAGCGCGGAGGGAACGCCGTGGCGCTCGGCCTCGGCCAGAAACTCGGCCGCCGTCACCTGCTGCGTGGCGACCTCGCCGCCGACGTAATAGTTCGCCCATAAGCCGTAGAGCACGGCGAATTTTTGCGCCGGCTCGGTCCAGTCGTCGATCAGCGCCCTGGCCCGCAAATAGGTGTTGAGCGTTTCCGGCGCCGCATATCCGCGGCCGCCGATCATCGCCTGGCCAAGCAGCACCTCGAGTTCAAGCGCGGTCCGGCGCTGGGCGGAATCAGCGATCGGCTCGAGCAGTTCGAGGGCGTGCGTCAAATGCCCGATGGCTTCCGCATGCGCCGACCTTTCGATCGCGAGCTGGCCCGCTCTGCGCAGATAATCGATCGCCTGCTTGGGCCGTCCGGCCTGTTCGAGGTGATGGGCCATCAGTTCCGGCTGCGTTTCGACGACCTGGGGGAACTGCGCGCTCAGCGCGTCGGCGATGTCGCTATGGAGCTGCTGGCGCCTGCTTCGCAGGAGGCTGCCGTAGGCGGTGTCCTGGATGAGGGCGTGCTTGAACACATACACGGATTCCGGCGGCTCGCCGCGAGCGTTGATCAGATCCGCCGCCGTCAGTTGCTCGAGCGCGGAATTCAGCGCGCCCGCCGTCATCGGCGCGACCTCGGCAAGCAAACGATAAGAGAATTCGCGGCCTATCGCCGCGCCGATCTGCGCGACCTCCTTGATCGGCGCGAGCCTGTCGAGACGCGCCATCAGCGAGTCATGCAGGGTCACCGGAATCGAGGGAACGGCGATCGGCTGGAGCACGTAAGTCTCACCCGCGTCATCGAGCATCCCGGTTTCGAGGATCGCCTTGGTCATTTCCTCGACAAACAGAGGAACCCCATCGGTCTTGCTGACGATGATCTCCGAAACTTCGGCGGGAAGGCGCTTGCCGCCTGTCAGGTCGGCGAGCATCGCGCCAACCTCATCCTTATTCAGCCTCTCGAGCCGCAACATCGTCACATGCGGTCGATCCAGCCATGGGGCGAAGAAGTCCGGACGGAAGGTGATCAGCGCGAAGAACGGGACAGGCTTCATGACTTCGATCGTTCGGCTGACCAGCTCGAGCGTCGTGGGGTCGATCCAATGCGCATCCTCAAGGACGAACAGCACCGGCCTGTGCGGAGTATAGGCCATAACCAGCCGGATCAGCGCGTCGATCGTGAGGTCCTTCTGCCGTTGCGGCGTCAAATCGAGCGCCGGGTAGCGTCCGACGCTCGGAACGGACATAAGAGCGGCGATGAGCGCCGCGTCCGCCAACACCGGCTGTCCCAAACCGGAAAGCCACTTCTCAAGCTTCTCGAGTCTGACCGGGGCGCTGTCTTCGGGCTCGAAGCGCGCGGCGCGCTCGATGTTGCGGATGATCGGATAGAATGGGCTGTTGGCGTGATGCGACGAGCATTGCCAGCGGATGGTGACGTGCTCGTCCCGCGCGATGTCGTTGACCAAAGCGAGGCTCATTCGTGACTTGCCGATGCCCGGCTCGCCGCAGAGCAGAGCAAACTGGCCCTCGCCTTTTTTTGCCCGTTCCCACAAATCCGCGAGCAGCGCCAGTTCGCGCCGGCGGCCGACAAAATGGGTGAGTTTCGAGCCGGAGCCGCTTTTCGCGTCAAACCGGCTCTCGACGGCCTTCTCGCCGGTGATCTCGAACGCGTTGACCGGCTCCGAAAACCCCTTGGCATTATGGGGCGCCAGCCGCCGGCAAACGAACCCTCCGCCAAGCAGCCTGCGGGTGACCTCCGAAACGACGACCGTGTTCGGGGCCGCCAGCTCCTGGAGACGAGCCGCCAGATTGGGAGTTTCCCCGGTCGCCGCGACCTCGTTGGCCGATCCGGCCGCCATGCTTCCGATCACGACAACGCCGGTCGCGACGCCGACCCGCACCCGCAGGGTTTCGCCCGACGGCAACAGAAGCCGCCCCACCTTGGCGACCAGATCGAGGCCGGCGCGAACGGCGTTTTCGGCCTCGTCCTCATGCGCCGCCGGATATCCGAAATAGGCGAGCAGTCCGTCCCCGAGGAACTTGGCGACATACCCGCCGTATGAGGTGATGACCCCGGTCGAAGTCGCCTGGAACCGGCGGATGACCGCGCTCAGGTCTTCCGGGTCGAGACGAACGGCGAGCGCGGTCGAACCGACGAGATCGCAAAAGAGCACCGTGAGCTGACGCCTTTCGGCGTCTGGGCGCGACGCGGGCGCCTGCAGGCGGACCGCGGCCAGATGCGATTCGACGGCCGTCGCCGACAGCGCTTTGAGAATGCGTTTGCGATCTCCGAGCGGGACTCCCAGCCGCTCGTAATCCGCATCGCTCAGATCCGGCAGGACATCCAGGTCGACGGCGTTCTCCACGAAGGCGCCCGCATATTGGCCCAGCCCAAGCCGCTCAAGCCATGCCGAAATCTCGTTCACAAAAACCGGTTCCCGTATTGCCTTGCGATCGGATCGCAATTCTCCTGGAAGCATTTCCGGCGTCACGGACGCCGGCGGCGCCCCATCCGGACCGATCGCCACCGGCGCTAGGCGCCGATGAGTTCATGGTTGATCACGCTCTGGATGAAGGAAGCGTCGTCGACGACCGCGAAATGCGCGCCCTCCCTGATATGGACCTCGAGCCGTGCGTCGGTGAAATATCCCCAGCCGAGCGCGTGGCGCCGCGAGACGTACGGATCGTCGTGCGCCGCAAAGCACGTGATGGGAATATCCCACGCGGGCTCGCTTTCATACTCATAGTTGCTGGCCATCCTGAACTCCGCCCGAATGACCGGAAGCATCATACTGCGCAGTTCTGGATTGTCGAGCAGCTGATCGGTGGCCTGGATATTGAAGTGGCGGACAATCCGGCCGAATACGTCGTCGCTTTGAGCGAACGCCGGCACATTGATTCGAAATTCGGCAAGCGCCATGAGGTCCCGCGTCAAGCGCTCCTCGAACGGGCCCAGGTCGCCGATTTGATCAGGCGGCCTCGCCCCCGAAACAAACAGGTGGCATGGCCGATAGTTGGTCGAATGGATGAGCCGGCGGGCGGTTTCGTACATGGTCAGCCCGCCGAGACAGTGACCGAAGAACGCGAATGGACGATCCAGGAATTCCTGCATCCTCGGGACCAGCTCATCGACGAACTCGCCGATGTCGGAGATCGGTCTTTCCTCGATGCGGCTCAGCCTCCCAGGGGGTTCGATCGCCACCACTTCGATGGCTTTGTCGAGGGAATCCGGCCAGGTGCGATAGACCGCCGATCCGCCGCCGGCGAAAGGAAAGCAGAACAGGCGGAACCGCGCGCCGCGCCTGGGCTCGGCCACGATCAGCCAGCTCCCCGCCGCTGGCTTCGGCTTCGCGTCGTCCGCGCCCCCCTCCGCCTCATGAGCCCACTCGGCTGAGAGATCGTCGGCAAGCTGACGGACGCTCGGTCCCTGAATGAGCTTCGCGGCCGACAATTTCACTCCGAGCCCGGCTTCCAGCCGGTTGAGCAGAGTGACGGACATCAGCGAATCGAGACCGAAGTCGCGCAACGGACGCTCCGGATCGATGCGGCTCGCCAATCCGAGCGTCTTCATGGCGTGATCGAGCACAAAGACGGTCAGGATGTCGCGCCGCTCGGCCGGCGCCGCCTTCTTGAGCTTGAGCCTGAGCGCCGCCCGGTCCGCGCCGGGCGCCGCGCCTCGGCGGTCCGGGGCGGCTTCCTTGCGCAATTCGCTGTAGAGGCGGGGCGCGGTTGCAAACTGCTCGAGAAACACCGGCCATTGAGTGATCGTCACCACGGCATGGGAAAGATCGCCGCCGACGGCCGCGTCGAGCGCCTCGACCCCAAGGCTCGCCGGAATATATTCGGTGCCGCGGGCACGCCAGATCTGGCGGCCTTTTTCGCCCGACTCCGTGGCGAGTCCCGACTGCGCCCAAGGTCCGAAGTTCAACGCGAGCGCCGGCAGGCCTTCGGCGCGCCGCTGGCCGACCAATCCGTCCAGAAACGCGTTCGCGGCCGAATAATTGGCTTGGCCCGCCGATCCGATGAGGCTGAGGATCGACGAAAAGACCACGAAACATTCGAGCTTCAAGTCGCGCGACAATTCGCTGAGCAGCCAGCCTCCGATCGCCTTCGGCGCCATCACCCGCCAGAGCTTCGCCCAGCTCATCTGAAGCAGGATGCCGTCGTCCAGAAGTCCGGCGCAGTGAAAGATTCCCTTGAGCTCCCGGGGCGAGCCGGCGACCTCCAGCAGCCGCCGGACATCGGCCTCCTTCGTGATGTCCGCGCTGACGATCCTCACTTCGGCGCCGATCGCCGAGAGCTCGTCCACGACCATGCCGGCCTTCGGGTCATCGAACCCGCGACGGCTTGCCAGCACGAGGTGCTTCGCCCCGCGACGCGAGATGAGCCATCTCGCCGTTTCAACCCCGAGCGCTCCCAATCCGCCGGTGATCAGATAGGTCCCCTCGGCGTCGGGCTTCACCTCGGTCCTCGGCGGCGGCTGCATCCGAACGAGCCGGGGGGCGAACCGGCCGCCATTGTCGCGCAAGGCGATTTGATCCTCGCTGCCGCTGTCGAGGATTTCGCTCAGCAATCGGGCCGCCTCTTCCGAAGGCGAGGCTTCCGCTCCCAGATCGACGAGGCCGCCCCAAAGCTGGGGATGCTCGAGAGCGGCGCTTCGCCCGAAGCCCCACAGGGCGGCGCTCGCGGGATTGCAGGGCGAATCATCAGGCGAGACGGACATTGCGTTGCGCGTGACGAGCCAAAGCCGCGGGGCCGCCGGGGAGGCTTGCGAGGGTTCGACGAGAGCCTGCAACAGAAAGAGCGCGCTTCCCAGAACTAGCCTTTGCGCCTGCTCCAGCCGATCGGCCGCGAGCGCCCCCGCCGGCAAGTCCAGGGACCAGAGACTGAGGACTCCGCGCATTCGCTCTGACTGGGCCGCGGCTTCGGCGGCCAATTTCTGGCAGGCCCGCATGAAGTCCGCGTCGTCCCCGCCCGCGCCCGCGAGATCGTCAGCAAGGACGACGCGACAGTTATCGCCGCGCTCGCGAAGGAGGCCGGCGAGCCTAGCGCCGACGCCGTTCCGGTCCGCCAGGATGAGCCAGCCCCCCGGGTCTCCGGCGCGAGCTTCGGGACGCGGCGGAAGGGGCGCTTCGGTCCATCTCATCTGATAGAGCCAGTCGACCTTCCCGGGCTCGCGAGCCGCGAAAGTCTCGGGGGGAATGAACTTCAACGACAGCCCCCGGATGTGGGCGATCGGGCGCCCGTCGCTCGCGTGGATCGCGATGTCGGCGGTGAATCGCTTGTCCGCGCCTTCGGGGCCCGGGCGGCGGACCGAACGGACCCACACTTCGCGCGCCGAGCCCCCGCCGCCGTCAAAGCGCTCGAAGTCGATCGGCAGATAGCAGCCCCGAGGCCGGTCGGCCGCGGCGTCGAAGTCGGGGCGCGGCTCGGCGAGCGCGGCGTAGGTGTGGAGACAGGCGTCGAGCAGGGCGGCATGAAGGAAGGAAGACGGTTCGCCGAGCGCGTCGGGCATGACGATGCGCGCGAGAACCTCGCCCTCGCCGCAAAGGAGCGTTTCGATCCCACGAAACGCGGGGCCGTATTCCAGTCCCAGCGCTCTCACCGTCCGGTAATAACGATCAGGGGCGATGGAGGTCGCGCAGCGCTTCCTCGCCGCGCCAAGATCAAGGTTGACAGGCCGCTCTTCGAGCGCGGCGGGAGCGTCTTTCCGCGCGAGGCAGACGACGTGGGTGCGCCAGCCCTCGTTCATCTTGTCGTCGATGCTCGCCAGCCGGCATTCGGCCGTCCCCGCGTCAACGGGCGTCAGAATGGTCTGCACGATGCGCTCGCCTGCTTCGGGCAGGACCAGCGCGTCGCGATATTGAAAATTCTCCCGCGCGACCGCGCCGGTTCCGAAGTGCCGCCGGGCCGCGTCGACGAGCGCCGCAATCGCGCCGGTCATCGGCAGCACGGGAAGCCCATAAATCCGGTGATCGTCGAGATAGGGGAGGAGGTTCAGGCCGTAGCGGGCCTCGAACTGGCTCTCCGGCAACGCCGAGCGGAGGCGCTCGCCCG
>DATNBG010000610.1:0-10108 GCA_035572075.1 Roseiarcus sp.
AAGAGCCCGTTGATGAGGCCGATGAGAGCGCCCATCGCCAAGGTCGCGGCGACGGCGAGGCCGATATTTTCCGGCTCGCCGTTCATGACAATGGCCGAGATCAGCGCCGCGAGCTTGATGATCGAGCCGACCGAGAGATCGATGCCGCCGCTGATGATGACGAAGGTTTGTCCGATCGCCACCGTCCCGAGAAATGCGGCGGTCCTGAGCACGTTGAAAATGTTGCGCTCGGTCAGGAAGTTCGGCGACGACAGCGAGGCGTAAATCGCGACGACCAGAATCAAACCGTAGACGACGATGAGCGAGCCATGGCGGCGCAGGGCGGGCGGAACGCTGAAGCGGCTGTGCCCGGCGCTGGGCGACAAGATCGCGCTCATGCCCGGCCGCTCTGCGCGTTCATCTCCGCCTGGGCGCCTGTCGTGGCGAGCTCGATGATCCGTTCCTCGCTCGCCTCATCCGGGGTGAGCTCGGCGACAATCTTCCGCTCGTGCATCACCAGAATCCGGTCGCTCATGCCGAGGATTTCGACGAGATCCGACGAAATCATCAGAATGGCGACGCCACGCTCGGCAAGCTTGCGCATGAGCCCATAAATCTCGAACTTGGCCCCGACATCGACGCCGCGCGTCGGCTCGTCGAAAATGATGACCGAGGGCGAGGTCTCCAGCCACTTCGCCAGCACGACTTTCTGCTGATTGCCGCCACTGAGATACTGCGCCTCGAGTTCCGGCGAGGCCATGGCGATCGACAATTCACGCCGTGCGCGCTCGATCGTCGCGGTTTCCTTATCCCGTTGAATCACGCCGAAGCGCGTCACTTTATCCAGGCTCGCGAGCGTAATGTTGCTTCGAATCGACTGATCGAGGAACAGTCCCTCGCTTTTGCGGTCCTCCGGCGCCATCGCGAGCCCCGCCTCGACCGCCTCTTTCGGGCTGCGCGGCCGAATGCGGGCGCCTTTAAGAAGGATTTCGCCGGAGCGGAGCCCATCCGCGCCGAACAACGCTCGCGCCACCTCGGTCCGGCCCGCGCCGACCATCCCCGCGAGGCCGAGAATTTCGCCTTCGTAAAGCGTGAGACTCGCCGGGTGAGGCAGCCGTTCGGTCGTCACATTCCTGGCCGTCAGCGCCGGCGCGCCGCGCGGACGGGCGCCGCGCGGGAAAACCTCCTCGAACGGCCGGCCGACCATCATCTGGATGAGCCTGGCGCGGGTGACCTCGCCGATCGGCTGCGCGCCGGCCACCCGTCCGTCCTTGAGCACGGTGACGTCGTCGGCGATCTCGAAGATTTCGTTGAGCCGGTGCGAGATGTAAACGATCGTCACGCCCTCGGCGACCAGCGAACGGATCGTGGTGAACAGGCGGTCGAGTTCCTGTCCGGCCAGAATCGCCGATGGCTCGTCCATGACGATGAGATCGGCGTTCTGCGACAGGGCCTTGGCGATCTCCGCCATCTGCTGGCTGGCGACGCTCAAATCGCCGATGCGCGCCGACGGCGAGAGCCGGACGCCGAGCCGTTCGAGCAGCTCGGCGCTGTCCTTCGCCATCCGCCGCGCATCGATGACGCCGAACCGGTTGCGCGGCTCGCGGCCGAGGAAAATATTCTCGGCTACGGTCATGAGCGGCGCAAGATTCAATTCCTGGTAGATGATGCCGATACCGGCGGCCATCGCCTCGCGGGCGCTGAAACCCGCGTAGCGCCGGCCCTTGAAGACGATCTCGCCGCTGTCGGCCTGATAGGCGCCCGCCAGGATTTTGATCAGCGTCGACTTGCCGGCGCCGTTCTCGCCGACGAGCGCGTGAACCTTCCCCTTAGCGCATGAAAACGAGACCTCGCGCAGCGCTTGGACGCCGCCGAACGCCTTCGAGATATTCAGCATTTCCAGGATGGGAGCGTCGGTCATGCTCTGATTTTACGGGCGCGGGGACGCGAACCCGCATCCCCGCGCATTTTTGCAAGCGTTACTTCTTCATGTACTTGAGCTCGACCATCTTCGAGTCGGGCAGGAAGATCGGCGGGAAGACATCGTCGCTCCACTTGGGATTGTAGAACTGATCGATGTTCGCCTGGGTGACGTCCTCTGTCTTCGGCATCGCATTGCGGAAATCGATGAACCGCGGCACGGGCTCGCCATTGAGGATCTTGAGCGCGGTGTCGATGCACAGGATCACCATCGCATTCGGGTACTGGCCGGCCAAGAAGGTGACGTGGCCGTCCTTGACCTGACGCAGGAAGCCGTTGCTGAAGTCGGCGCTGGCGATCGGGGGAACCGGGAGCTTGGCTTCCTGGAAAGCCTCGATGATGCCCTGCGACATCTGGCCGCCGTCGGACCAGACGCCCTGAATCTCCTTGCCGTACTTGGCGATCCACTGCTCGGCGATCTTTTTGGCCACGCTGGTCGACCACTGGCCGTACTGCTCGTCCAGGATCTTGATGCCCGGCTTCTGCCGCCAGACGGAGGCCGCGCCGGTCTTGGCGATTTCAGCCGTGTCGACGCCGGGAATGCCGTCCATGATGAGGATTTTGCCCGAGCCGCCAAGCTGATCGGAGAGCCAGTTCGCCATCCGGACGCCGAGGTCATAGAGGTTGGTGCCGACTTCGGTCACGTAGCTGTTCCCGTCGACGCCGCTCGCGCACAAGACCACCGGGACGCCCTGCGCGGCGGCGCGGTCGACCGGGGCGGCGAGCGCCGCGCGCCCCATCGGCACCAGGATCAGCGCGTCGGGGTTCTGGCTCAACAGATCTTCGACTTCCGGGACCTGCTTGTCGGCGCTGCCGTCGGCGCTGGCATAGAGCAATTGGGAGATCTTGTCCTTGCCGAGCTGATCGATGTGGTAGCGGGCTTCCTGGTCGAACAGCGCCGCCCACGAGTTGGTCGGCCCCTGCGCGGCGAGCGCAATCTTGTAGGGGGGCTTTTTCTTGAACTTCGAGGTGTCGGCCATCGTGCCCTCACGGGTAACGATGCTCTTGAGGTAGGGGCTCGCGTTGAGCTCAGCCTGAGTGTATTTCGGCGCGGCGTCCCCGGCGCGGGCGAGCGCGCCGCTCAGAATCAGCATCAGAATGGATAGTGCGGCTGTCCTTTTCATGGGTTCCTTTCCTCCTCCTTCAACTCCGGCGGAACGGCGATCGCCGCCGCCGAGAGCTCATGGCCGGCGTTCAGCCAGACTGTAAAGCGCGACCGCGCCGATGACGACCAGCCCCTTGACGATCAGTTGAGCCTGCACATCCATGCCGATCATGAGCAGGAGGCTGTTGAGAAACTGGATCAAGAGGACCCCGGCCATCGCGGCGACCACGCTGCCCCGCCCCCCGGAAAACGCCACTCCGCCGACCACCGCCGCCGCGATCGAATCGAGGTCGAAGCCGCGGCCGAGATAGCGGTCGACGTAGCCGACGTAGCCACTCAGGATGATGCCCGAACCGACCACCAGGAGACTGCAAATGACGTAGACGGCGATCACGTAACGGTCGACGGGAATGCCCGACAGCCGGGCCGCCTCGCGGTTGGAGCCGATCGCATAGACCCGGCGGCCGAACGGCGTCATGGACAGGATAAACGCCAGGAGCGCGGTGAAAGCGATCCAGATGACGAACGAGACCGGCAGCGGGCCGAGCGCCGCGTTGAGCATTTTCAGGCCGTTCGGCACCTCGCCGCTGGGGACGCCCTGAGTGTAGGCGTTCTGCGCGCCGCGAATCAGCACCAGCATGCCGAGCGTCGCCACGAAAGGGGGAACGCCGCGCTTGGCGATCAGGAGCCCGTTGGCGAGGCCGATCAGCGCGCCGAACCCGAGCGCGATCATGAGGCCGGGCAAAATCAGGCTGTTCTGGCCAGCGCCGACCTGAGCGATCACAACCGACGTCAGCACGATCACTCCGGTGACCGACAGGTCGAGTCCGGCGACCAGCATGACCAGCGTCTGGCCAAGCGCGACCATGCCGAGCTGCGAGGCCGAGCGCAGAATCAAAAACAGAGACTCGGGGCGGTACACTTCCGGCCGGACGACGAGCGCGATTCCCATGAGCAGCGCCAGCGAGCAATAAACGCCGTACCGACGGATAACTAGCCGGGGCGACCACGAGAGCGGCCGCGCGGAGACGGATTTTTGACCAGCGCTGCTCACAAAAGCACTCATCGCAAATGCGCCGGCCCCCGAAGCGCAGAGGCGCGGCCGGCAAACAATTATTTCCTGGTATATTTCTTGGCCCACTCGACGCCGTCCCAAGTAAGCATCCTCGAAGGCATGATTCTGACCAGGTAGCGCGGTCGGTCGTAGGTGGGCACAAGATATTCCGGCCCGTGCTCGCCGAGGAAACGCACCGCCATCCGGTTGGCGACGTCGAGGCACTGGCCCTGCATCGGGGCCGGACCGAAGACGATCTCGGCCTTCCCCTGCGCGGTGACGCGCTTGTAGGTTCCGCTGTCCTCAGCGCACGAGATGCCGACATTCGGATTCTTCTTGATATGCGCGATCCAGGCGGCGCGCTCGCGCGGGACCACCAGGAAGGCTTCGCCGTCCCATTCCTGCCAGACCGGGGTCACGTAGGGCACACCGTTCTCGTCGATGGTGGCGATCCGCGCGACCACCGGCCCGGCCAGGAACTCCTTGACTTCCTCGGGCGTGAGCTTGCGGTTCTTCCCCATCCATTCTGGGGTCTGTCTGTCCGTCATCTCACCCTCTCTTATCAGATCGCCGGCATCGATCGGTCATTCAATCGCGTCATCGGCCCGCGGTGTCAAAGGCTTGGACATCGGCCAGCGCCGTCAGGGTTCGATCGCGCGCTTGCGTATCGCCCTCCGCCTGGACCGGCTGGATGCAGAGGTGATCGGCGCCGGCTTCCAGATGGGCGCTGAGGCCGCGGGCGATCGTCGCCGCATCGCCGGAGAGCACCATCGCGTCGAGAAACCTGTCTGAACCGCCGTCGGAGAGGTCGGCCTCAGTGAAGCCGAGACGCAGCCAGTTGTTGCGATAGTTGGGGAGGGTCATGTAGCGATGGAGCTCCCGCCGGGCGATGGCGCGCGCGGCGGCTGGGTCCGTCTCGAGGCAAACCTTCTGCTCGACCACGAGCAGCTTGCCGGGCCCCAGGGCGGCCCGCGCCTTCCGGGTATGTTCGGGCGTCACGTTATAGGGAAGGGCGCCCGCCGTGCGCTCCGCGGCGAGCTTCAGCATCAACGGCCCCAGCGCCGCGATCATGACCGGCTGCTTCGCCGCGGTTGACGGATCTTCGTAGAGGCCGTCGAGATAGCGGCGCATGGCGGGCATGGGTTTCTCGTAGACATGGCCGCGCACCCGCTCGACCGTCGGCGCGTGGCTGACGCCGAGGCCGAGGATGAAGCGATTGTCATAGAGGCTCGACAGGGTGATGAGGCCGCGCCTGGCGGTGAAGGGGTCACGGGCGTAGATGCTCGCGATCGAGCTTCCGATGACGAGCCGGGTCGTGTTCGCCAGCATGAAGCTGGCGATGGAGAGGGATTCGTATCCAAGAGATTCCGGGTACCAGAGGGCCGAGTAGCCGAGATCCTCGACTGTTCGCAGCAGGCGCCGGATCCCCCCTCCGTCCAGGCGGTCGACCGGATACCAGACGCCCAGTTTTCCCAAAGGCCTCATCTCGCAAGCTCCGCCAATTCGCCGCTTCGAGCGGCGCTTCCGTCGCCAGTGGATTGCATCTGCCGCAGAGATGCAACATCATGGCGATACGCCATCATCCGCCTCCCAAGTGACGCGGATCCATGCCGAACAGCCTCAAAGGTGATCTCGATGGGTGAATCGAGCGATAGCGCGCTTTCCGTCTGGCTCGAACAGGCGCCGCTTGCGGAATTGACCGAAGCCGCCGGACGTCTGCGCGACGAGGTCCATGGGCGCCATGTCTCCTACTCGCGAAAGGTGTTCATTCCGCTCACCCATCTCTGCCGGGATGTCTGCCATTATTGCACCTTCGCCGAGCCGCCTCGCGCGGGACGGCCCGCCTATCTCGCCCCGGACGACGTGCTCGCCATCGCCCGCGCGGGAGCGGCCGCCGGCTGCACGGAGGCGCTATTCACCCTCGGCGACAAGCCGGAGCTGCGCTACCGCGCCGCGCGCGAGGCTTTGAGCGCGCTCGGATACGAAACCACCATCGGCTATCTCGAGGCGATGTGCGCGCTTGTGCTGCGCGAGACCGGCCTCTTGCCGCACGCCAATCCCGGACTCATGAGCCATTCCGAGATAGCGGCGCTGAGGAATGTGACGGCGAGCCAGGGGATCATGCTGGAATCGCTGAGCGCGCGGCTCTGCGAACCGGGCGGCGTCCACTACGGCTCGCCCGACAAGGCGCCCGAGGCGCGTCTCGAAACGATCAGGCTCGCGGGCGAACTCAGCGTGCCGTTCACGACCGGCATCCTGATCGGCATCGGCGAGACGCGAGCCGAACGCATCGAGTCGCTCTTCGCCATCCGCGATCTCAACCGCCGTTTCGGACATATTCAGGAGGTCATCGTCCAGAACTTCCGCGCCAAGCCCGGAACCAGGCTCGCTCGCGCGGCGGAGCCGGATCTGGACGATCTCCTTTGGAGCATCGCCGCCGCGCGCCTGATCCTGGGCGCGGCTATGAATATCCAGGCCCCGCCCAACCTGTCACCCGGCGTTTATCCGCGGCTGATCGCGGCCGGGATCAACGATTGGGGCGGGATCTCTCCCGTCACCCCGGATCACGTCAATCCGGAGGCGCCGTGGCCCGCGATCGCGGAACTCGCGGAGCGCACGGCCGCCGCTGGCAAGATTCTCGTGCATCGGCTGCCGATCTATCCCGCCTACATGCGTGAACTCGCTGCCTGGACCGCGCCGGAAGTCGCGACACAGGCGCGCCGCCTGAGCGACGCCGAGGGCTTCGCACGCGACGACAACTGGGCGCCGGGGACCAAGGCCGCCCCGCCCGCGCCGGCGATCCGCGCGCATTTCGTCGATCCGGCGATCGAGCGGATCATCGCGCGCGCTTCAGGCGGCGCCCGGCTGGATGAGCCGGAGATCGTGCGGCTGTTCGCGGCGCGCGACGCGGATTTTAGGCGCGTCGTTTCCGCGGCCGACGAGCTTCGCCGGGAGACGAGCGGCGACATCGTGCGCTATGTCGTCAACCGCAACATCAACTACACCAACATCTGCTCCTACCGCTGCACGTTCTGCGCCTTCTCCAAGGGCAAGACGCACGAGGCGCTGCGAGGCGCGCCTTATGACCTCGACCTCGGCGAAATCGTGCGCAGGGCGGCCGAGGCGTGGGAGCGCGGGGCGACGGAAGTCTGCCTCCAGGGCGGCATCCACCCGGATTATACCGGCGAGACCTATCTCTCCATTTGCCGCGCCATCAAGGCGGCGGTCCCGGACATGCACCTTCACGCCTTCTCGCCGCTCGAGGTCACGCAGGGGGCGGCGACGCTTGGACTGACGATCCGGTCGTTTCTGGCCGAGCTCAAGGCCGCAGGGCTAAGCACGCTCCCGGGCACCGCCGCCGAGATCCTGGACGACGAGGTGCGCGCGATCATCTGCCCGGACAAGGTGAAGACGGCCGAGTGGCTCGATGTCGTGAGGACCGCGCACGGCCTCGGGCTTCGCACCACGTCCACCATCATGTACGGGCATATGGAGCGCCCGGTGTCGTGGGCGCGGCATCTTCTGGCGGTGCGGGATTTGGCCGCGGAGACCGGGGGCTTCACCGAATTCGTGCCCTTGCCCTTCGTGCATATGGAGGCGCCGATGTATCTCAAGGGCGCGGCCCGGCGCGGGCCGACCTTCCGGGAAGCGGTGCTGATGCACGCGGTCGCGCGGCTCGCGCTCCATCCTCACATCACGAACATCCAGACGTCGTGGGTGAAGATGGGGCCTGAGGGCGCGGCCCAGTGCCTGAACGCCGGCGCCAACGACCTCGGCGGCACGCTCATGAACGAGAGCATCTCGCGCGCCGCGGGCACGGAGCACGGGCAGGAGTTTCCGCCGGAGGCCATGGAGGCGCTCATCCGCTCGCTCGGGCGGACGCCCGAACAGCGGACCACGCTCTATCGCCCGGCTCCCGCGGAGCGGCGGGCGGCGTCGTTCAGCGCCGCGGCGCTCGCGCCCGTCGTCCAGACGCCGCCCCGGAAACTGGTCGCGGCGGAATGAACAAACCTTGATTTGGTGACCTAACTGCAAGGGGTTTGGGACGCCCGGCTCATCCACCGCCCTCATCCTGAGAGCGGGTGAAGACATTGTTTGTTCACGGGACGTCTCCGAATCGCAACGGACTCAAACGGAGTCCAAGCCGAGAACAAAATCTCTTCAGGGGATTTCTTCACAGTTCTGAGCGGAGGCCGCAGGCGGCGACGCGTCTCGAAAGCCGGCCCTGTCCCCGGACTTGATCCGGGGATTGTCGAAGGGGGCGCCTGAGCGAGCGCCAACCCAAACTGGATCACCCTCCGAGAGGCCGTGCTTCTGCGCGGCCCTTGAGGCATGAGGCGACCGGGGCGCGAACACGTACAGAGGCCCCTGCTTGCTTGGGAGTCGCCTTCCCGCTCACTTGCCCGGACATTCCTTCTGTAGCCGCTCCATCGCCTGGGAGAAGCCGGTCAGCGAATAGGTGTCGATTGACTGGTGACCACGGAGCGAGGCGGCCTTGATCGTGAGCTTCGCGCCCTTGCGCATTTCGGCGATCAGCGCGCTCTCCTTCGCCGCGTTCTTGACCCACAGGTCCCCGCCCTTGGGGAGCATCTCGAACGACGACGATTCGTCGACCAGGGCGACCGGGGCGAGCGCAGCGGAGGTCCTGGCCCTAGTTCGGGATTTCGACGCTCCCTTGGCGTCGCTTTTCGAGTCGGCGCCGCCCGGCGAGACGTCGAAGCCCATGATGAACGACACTTCGTTGCGCACCCCTTCCGCCGGGCGGTCGGAAATGAACGCATAGCCCGGATCGCGATCGAGGCCTGCGGGTTCGCGCGATTTCGGCTGCGCGAGCGTGTAGCAGATGCGTCCCTTGCCCACTTCGCCGACGAACACGTTCCAGTCGCCGAAGGTCGCGACCAGGGATGGCTTGGAAGCCGCATCCTTGGCCGCCGGCTTGGGCGCGGCCTTGGCGGCTGGCTTGGCCGCGTGCTTGGCCTTGGTCGCGGCGGCGGCGGGGGGGCAGAGGGCGGCCGAGACGGCCGCGGCCGCGAATCCGATCGCGAGGGACGAAACGACGAGGCGTGTCATCAAGAGCAAATCCTTTGAACCGGGCTTTGAGGCCTTGTGGGCCAGCGCCCGGGCGATTTCCCTGCCGTCCGATCGGGGCGAAATTCCGGCCTCGCGCCTTGCCGACCGGCGTGCGGACTGCAATCCTGCGATTGGTTACTGAAAAATAAGTAAATTGGGAGCCGCCCCATGAAAGCGCTGATCTGCCCGTCGCTTGGCCCGGCCGACAACCTTAAGGTCATGGAGGTCGAGGCGCCAACGCCCGGCGAAGGCGAGGCGCTCATCGAGATCGCCTATGCGGGGCTCAACTTCTTCGATCTTCTCATCATCGAGGGCAAGTACCAGGTGCGGCCGAAGCCGCCGTTTTCGCCCGGCGGCGAGTTTTCAGGCCGCGTGGCCGCGCTGGGGCCGGGAACGAAGGGGTTTCAGGTCGGCGATCGGGTCATGGGCGTTTGCTCCTATGGCGCGGCGGCGGAACGGATCGCGGTCCCGGCCGCGAGGCTCGTGAAAATCCCCGATGGCCTTGCGCTCGACAAGGCGGCGGGCCTTTCGGTCGCCTATGGCACCTCGCTTCATGCGCTGAAACAGCGGGGCGAGATGAAGGCCGGCGAGACCCTGCTCGTGCTCGGCGCCTCGGGGGGCGTCGGGCTCGCGGCGGTGGAGATCGGCAAGGCGATGGGAGCGAAGGTGATCGCCGGCGCCTCCTCGGAGGAGAAGCTCGCCTTTGCCCGGGCCCATGGCGCGGCAGAGACGATCAACACCGCAGCCGACGACCTGCGCGCCCGCCTCAAGGAACTCGCACCCAAGGGCGTCGACGTCGTCTACGATCCGGTCGGCGGGGCGCTCACCGAATCCGCCTTGCGTTCGCTCGCCTGGAAGGGCCGGCTCCTCGTGATCGGCTTCGCCTCGGGCGAAATCCCAAGGCCCCCGCTCAATATCCC
>DATNBG010000611.1:0-5284 GCA_035572075.1 Roseiarcus sp.
AGCGGCCAAAGTCGACGGCTGCACCCCGTGGCAGAGCTTTCGCTACGTCACGTGGCCGTTCATCATGCCGTTCGCCTATATCGCGATGACCATCCGCTCGCTCGACGTCGGCCGGGCCTATGACATCGTCAAGATCATGACTGACGGCGGGCCGGCGCGAAGAACCGAGCTCATCTGGACCCTGGTCGGCCGCACCGCCTATAGCGACGCGCGCATGGGAGTGGCGAACGCGATGGCCTACGCCTCGATCGTGCTCTCGATCCTCTTCACCGTCTATTTCTTCCGTAAGCTCGCGTCCGCGCGGGCGCAGATCGCGGCGGACTGGTGACGTGGCGCTGACCCGAAATCAGACGTCTCATCTCGTCCGCATGGGCGCGGGCGCCGCTCACTCGGCGGGTCTCTTTCTCGCCATGCTGGTCATTTGCGCGCCCGGCGCCTGGATCGTGCTCAATTCTCTGCGCCCGACCGTGGAGATCATGGCGAAGCCGCCGGTCTGGATCCCGCGGAATCTGTCCCTCGAAGCCTACACGTCGATGTTCGGCGGCCTGGGACACGGCGGCGTGCCGGTCATGGACTATTTCCGCAATTCGCTGATCGTCTCGATCGCCTCGACCGCGATCGCGATTGCGGTCGGCATGGCCGGCGGCTACGCCTTCGCCCGCTACCGTTTCAAGGGGAAATCGGCTCTGTTCCTTGGGCTCATGCTGACGCGGACCGTGCCGGGAATCGCGCTGTCGTTGCCGCTCTTCATCATCTTCGCGCGCACGGGACTGATCGATACGCATATCGGGCTGATCCTCGTTTACGTAGCCCTCAACGTGCCCTTCACCATCTGGCTGATCGACGGGTTTTTTCGTCAGGTCCCACGCGACCTCGCGGAGGCCGCCCAGATCGACGGCTGCACGCGCTGGCAGGCGTTCTGGCAGGTTGAGTTTCCGCTCGCGGGCGCTGGCGTCGCCTCCGCCGCCATCTTCGCCTTCATGACGTCGTGGAACGAGTTCGCGCTCGCCTCGCAGCTCACACGCTCGGTGAACTCACAGACCCTGCCAGTTGGTCTGCTCGACTTCACCTCCGAGTACACCATCGACTGGCGCGGCATGTGCGCTCTCGCGGTGGTGATGATCGCGCCCGCCTTTGCGCTGACCTTCGTCATCCAGAAGCGGCTCGTGTCCGGGCTCACCTTCGGCGCGGTGAAAGGCTGAACCCGTGGCGACAGTGACGCTCGAACGGCTGGTCAAGCGTTATGGCGCCGTCGAGGCGGTGCGCGCGATCGACCTCGACATCGCCAGGGGCGAGTTCGTGGCGCTGGTCGGGCCGTCGGGCTGCGGCAAATCGACGACTCTGAGAATGATCGCCGGCCTCGAGGAGATCACCTCGGGAACAATCCGCATCGGCGGCGAGGTGGTCAACGATCTGCCCCCCCGCGCGCGCAACATCTCGATGGTGTTCCAGTCCTATGCGCTTTATCCGCATATGAGCGTGCGCGAGAACCTGGGCTTCTCGCTCAAGATCGCCAAGCGGCCGCAAGCGGAGATCGAGGCGCGCGTGGCCGAGGCGAGCGACATCCTGCGCTTGAGCGAACTGCTCGACCGGCGCCCCTCGCAGCTCTCGGGCGGACAGCGCCAGCGGGTCGCGATGGGGCGGGCGATCGTGCGCAAGCCGCAGGTCTTCCTGTTCGACGAGCCGCTTTCCAACCTCGACGCGAAATTGCGCACGCAGATGCGCACCGAGATCAAGCTGCTCCACGCGCGCGTGCCCTCGACCGTCGTCTATGTCACCCACGACCAGGTCGAGGCGATGACGCTGGCCGACCGGATCGTCATCATGCGGGACGGTCTCATCGAGCAGGCCGGCTCGCCGGACGACGTTTTTCATCGGCCGGCCAGCCGCTTCGTCGCCGGCTTCATCGGCTCGCCGACCATGAACCTGGTCGACGCCGAAATCGCCGATGAGCGCATTGTCTTTCAGGGCGGCGACTGGCTGCCGATGCCGGACCGTTTCAAGACCTCGAGGACCACCGCGCGCCGGGTCGCCTTCGGTCTGCGCGCCGACGACGTCTATCCGAGCGGCCACGGCCTGCCCTCCGCGGCCGGCAGCGAGATCGTGGAACGCAACTTGTCAGTCTCGGTGACGGAGCCGCTCGGCAACGAGACGCTCGTCTTCGTGACCTTCGGCGGAAGCGACTGGGTGACCCGGATGCTCAATCCAACGCCGCTCGCGCCGGGGCGGACCATCGGCGTCTCGTTCGATCTCGCCAAGGCGCATCTCTTCGGCGAGGATGGGCGGGCGATCGCTGCGGGAGGGTGACGAATGGCGAAAATCGAACGGGTCGAGCTGAGGCTGGTCGACATTCCTCCGAAGGTGAAGCGCACCGACGCGATCCAGAGCTTCGTCAAGCAGGAAACGCCGATCGTTACGATCACTGACAGCGACGGCGCAGCCGGGACCGGCTATTCCTATACGATCGGGACCGGCGGCTCGTCGGTCATGCGCCTCCTCGCCGATCATCTCGTTCCAAGGCTCATCGGGAAGGATGCGGACCGCATCGAAGCGCTCTGGCGCGAGCTCGAATTCGCCACCCACGCAACGACCATCGGCGCGATCTCGGCGCTCGCGCTCGCCGCTATCGATACGGCGCTGTGGGACCTTCGCTGCAAGCGTCAGCGCCTGCCGCTCTGGATCGCCGCGGGCGGCGCCGCCGACCGCAGGCCCCTCTACACGACCGAGGGCGGCTGGCTGCATATCGACGAAAAGGCGCTGGTCGAGGACGCGCTCGCCGCGCGCGAACAGGGTTTCATGGGCTCGAAGGTCAAGATCGGCCGTCCGCGCGCGGCCGAGGATTACCGCCGGCTCGCCGCAGTGCGCTCAGCCCTCGGCCCCGACTACGAGATCATGACCGACGCCAACCAGGGTTTTGCGCTCGACGAGGCGATCCGCCGGGCGGGACGTTTCGCCGATCTCGACCTCGCCTGGATCGAGGAGCCGCTCCCCGCCGACGATTGCGACGGCCATGTCAGGCTTTGCCGGTCTGTCACGACGCCGATCGCGGTTGGCGAGTCGATGTACTCGATCCGGCACTTCCGCGAATATATGGCGAGAGGCGCGTGCTCAATCGTGCAGGTCGACGTGGCGCGGATCGGTGGAATCACGCCCTGGCTCAAGGTCGCGCATGCCGCGGAAACCTTCGACATGCCGGTCTGCCCACACTTTCTCATGGAATTGCACGCGAGCCTCGTCTGCGCGGTCCAGAACGGAAAATATGTCGAATACATTCCGCAGCTCGACGAATTGACGACTTCGCGCCTCAAGATCGAAAAGGGCATGGCGCTCGCGCCCTCCGCGCCCGGGATCGGGGTCGAGTGGGATCTCGACAAGGTGAAGGCGAAGAGTCTCGCCGAGTTCACGCAAACGATTGGAGGAACGCGATGAAGCGCATGGGCGGGGTGATCGGGATCAAGCCGGAGCGGATCGCCGAATACAAGAAGACACACGCCGCGGTGTGGCCGGAAGTTCTGGCCAAGATCACCGACTGCAACATCAAGAACTACACGATCTTCCTGAGGGAGCCGGAGAACCTCCTGTTCGCCTACTTTGAATATCATGGGGCGAATTGGGCGGCGGACACCGCCAAAATGGAGGCCGACCCGAAGACCCAGGAATGGTGGGCGATTCACAAGCCGATGCAGACTCCGCTCTCAACTCGGAAGGAAGGCGACTGGTGGGCGATGGCCGAAGAGGTGTTCCACCACGACTGAGCGGTGTCGTTCCCCATGAGTCCATCCCCATGAGTTTCGATCCCGCCTCGCTCCGCCAGTCCTGGCCCATGCCGTCGCGTCCGAGGCCGATCGTCACCATCGGCGCGGGTTCGATCGTCCTCGATGCGCATTTCCCCGCCTATCGGAAGGCCGGCTTTCCGATCGCCGGCGTCTACGACCTCGACGCGCCGCGAGCGAGGAGCGTCGCCGGCAAATTCGGCGTGGCCAAGGTCTTCGCCTCGCTCGACGAGGCTGTGGAGACCGAAGGCGCGATCTTCGATCTTGCGACGCCACCGAGCGCGCACAAGTCCGTGCTCGAGCGCATCCCCATTGGCGCCGGCGTCCTCATCCAGAAGCCGATGGGCGCGGATCTCGAGCAGGCGACCGCGATTCTGAGGGTCTGCCGCGAACGCAAGCTTGTCGCGGCGGTCAATTTCCAATTGCGCTTCGCGCCGATGATGCTTGCCGTCAAGGACGCGCTCAACCGAGGGCTTATCGGGCGGCTGGTCGATGTTGAGGTTCATCTCGCGATCCTGACGCCCTGGGCGATGTTCGCCTTCCTGAAAGGCCTGCCGAGGGTCGAGATCGCGGTGCATTCGATCCACTATCTCGATCTCATCCGGAGCTTCCTCGGCGACCCAGACGGCGTGCACGCCAAGACGATCGGCCATCCGGCGTCCGACATGGCGCAGACCCGCACGACCGCGATCCTCGATTATGGAGACGAGGTCCGCGCCGCGATGTCGATCAACCACAACCACGCCTTCGGCCGCAAACATCAGGCCGCCGAGTTCCGTTTCGACGGGACCGACGGCGCCGCGTACGCCAAGCTCGGCCTTCTCCTCGACTACCCCAATGGCGAACCGGACGAATTGTGGATCAGGCCCAAGGGAGAGCCGGACTGGGTCGAGGTTCCGCTGCACGGCTCATGGTTTCCCGACGCGTTCATCGGGAGGATGGCCAATCTGCAACGGTTCTGCGCCGGCGAGGACCCTCATCTCGTCGCGTCGGTCGAGGACGCCTGGACGACGATGGCGCTGGTCGAGGCGGCCTTCGAATCGAGCGCGAAGCCGGCGACGCCGCTGAAGGCCCATCCCTGATGGAAATCAAGGAACGCTATTTCGAGGACTTTGAGATCGGCGAGAACCGCCGGACGCTCGGCCGCACGATCACCGAAGCCGACATCGTCGCTCACGCCGGCCAGACAGGCGACTTTTTCCCTCACCATCTCGACGCGGTGTGGTGCGCGACCCAGGACTTTAAGCGTCGTATGGCCCACGGCACGCTTGTCTTCAGCGTCGGCGTCGGCATGACGGCGAGCGCCATCAATCCCCGCGCGATGTCCTACGGCTATGACCGCTTGAGATTCATCAAGCCGGTGTTCATCGGCGACACGATCCGCGCCTCGGCGACAATCAAGGAGAAACGCGACCATCCGCGCCGCTCGAGCCACGGCATCGTCGTCGAACTGCTCGAGGTCTCAAACCAGATGGGCGAAACCGTGCTGACCTGCGAGCATCTTTATCTCG
>DATNBG010000612.1:0-2454 GCA_035572075.1 Roseiarcus sp.
AGCGTCCGATCCGCAATCGCGGTTTTTACGCGCCCCCGAATAGCGCATTATGTACATGGTTTGTTCCTTCGTGCAAGTTCTTTTTTTGTTCTCACCGCACAATTTTGACGCGGCCCGATTCGGACCGCCCGCGTTTCTGGAAAACACTGATTCGCGCGCGCGAGGCTTTCGCCGCAGCGACGGGAATCGCGAAAATGGGAAACGTGAGCCCCGGCGCCCGTCTCGGCTTCCTCCCGGGTTCGAGCGAGAGGCGGCGGGCGAGCGTCTTCGCGACAGGATTGCGGTATCCGATTTGCGGCGTCCATGAACCGAACGCCCGACGCAGGTGCTGTTCTGGCGCCGGACCAGAGGCGAGGGCGCGTCCGGCGAAGCAGGACCGCCGAAAAGTGGACACCGATTTTCGGCTGAAGAGCCTGCGAAATCAAAGGAATCCAAGCAGGCTTGCGCTGGTTGGCCAGCGCAAGCCCGCTTAGTCGATCAGCCTGTAGGCCGGGAGCGTCAGGAACTCCTTGAACGTGTCGGCGAGCGACATGTCCGAGAAGAGCGCAATGGCCTCCTTGAAGCGGCCGCCGTCGAACGCCTTGCCCCCGACCTCGCCCCTGACCCGCTCCATCTCGCGCTTGAGCGCGTCGCGGAAAAGCGCCGGCGTGACCTCGCGGCCGTCGTCGAGCTTAGCCTTGAGATGGAGCCACTGCCAGATCTGGGCGCGGGAGATTTCCGCCGTCGCCGCGTCCTCCATCAAATTGTAGATCGGCACGGCGCCGCGGCCCCTGAGCCAGGCCTCGATATATTGCACGCCGACGCGGATGTTCACGCCTAGGCCCTCTTCGGTGCGCTTGCCCTTGTGCACCTCAAGCAGGTCGGCTTGGGTCACATGGACGTCGTCGCGCTTCTTGGAGAGCTGGTTCGGCTGAGGCATCAGCCGGTCGAACACTTCCGTGGCGACCGGCACGAGATCCGGGTGGGCGACCCAGGTGCCGTCGTGACCATTGGTCGCCTCGCGCTCTTTGTCGGCGCGAACCTTGGCGAAGGCCTCCTCGTTGGCCGCCTCATCGCCTTTGACCGGGATCTGCGCCGCCATGCCGCCCATGGCGAAGGCTTGGCGGCGGTGGCAGGTCTTGATGAGCAGGAGCGAATAGGCGTTGAGGAACGCCTGGCCCATCGTCATGTCCGCGCGATCCGGGGTCAGGAAGGCGGGATTTTTGCCGAGGCTCTTGATGTAGGAGAAGATATAGTCCCAGCGGCCGCAGTTGAGCCCGACGATGTGGTTGTGCATTTCGTAGAGAATTTCGTCCATCTCGAACGCCGCCGGCAGCGTCTCGATCAGCACCGTCGCCTTGAACGTCCCATCGGGGGCGCCAAGCTCGCGCTCCGCATGCGAGAACACTTCGTCCCACAGCCTCGCCTCGAGATGGCTTTCGAGCTTGGGCAGGTAGAAGGCGGGCGTCGCGCCCTGCGCCATCTGGGTCTTGGCGCAATGGAAGGCGTAGAGGCCGAAGTCGAACAGCGAGCCGGACATCTCCTCGCCGTCGACGGCGACATGCCGTTCGGGCAAATGCCATCCGCGCGGGCGCACCATCAGCACGGCGGGATTGCTCTTGAGGACGTAGGCCTTGCCCGAAGCCGGGTCGGTGAAGTCGATTTTTCCCGCCCAGCGGTCCTTCAGGTTAGCCTGGCCCTCGACCATGTTGGCGAACATGGGCGAGGTCGCGTCCTCGAAATCGGCCATGAACACCCTGGCGCCGGAATTGAGCGCGTTGACGATCATCTTGCGGTCGACCGGGCCGGTGATCTCGACCCGGCGGTCCAGGAGATCAGCCGGGATCGGGGCGACCGTCCAGCCGCCGTCGCGGATGGCTTTCGTCTCGGGGAGAAAGTCCGGCAATTTGCCGGCGTCGAAATCTTCTTGGCGCCCCATTCGCCGCGCCAGAAGCTCCAGGCGCCGTCGGTTGAAGCGCCGGTGCAGGCCGGCAAGGAATCCGAGCGCTTCGGCGCTGAGAATTTCGTCCTGCCGGCCGCCGGGCTTGGCGCTGATCTTGACGCCGGATTGAGCCGAGTGCGCTGTCACGAGGTTCTCCAAAGGCGAGGGGGGTCTGGTGACGCAACCTAGACCTTTTCGCCGCCCTTGGGGAGGGCCCGGCCGCCGATGTTCGGGCAGCCGCCTACGGGTCTCGATCAGGCCGCGAGATCCGTTCCGCCATGAGGCCGTTCCCGCCACGCCCGCCGCCTGGCGAGCAGGCCGGTCGGGTCGGCGCTGAGCGGCAGCGCCGACGTGTCGTTGATATCGGACCGCGTGAGACCGATGTCGCGCAGCTCATAATCCGACATTCGCGCGAGTTCCGACATCGCGCGACGCGCCGCGCCGACCCTGGCCGGCCAGGCGACGACCCGCCAGACGGCGCCCGCCGCCCGGGAGGCCATGTGGGAAGCCATGTGTGGGAATGAACGAGCCAT
>DATNBG010000613.1:0-2803 GCA_035572075.1 Roseiarcus sp.
CGGGCGCGATCGCCCGGCTCCTTTCCGTGGCTATGGGCGCGGCCTTGCGAACGGCGCCCTGCGGCTGACCGAGCGGCGAGCCGCTCTTGAAGCCCATGTCAGAGAGACCCGGAACTCAGTCCGCAAGCCTGGTTGAAGCGCCGTCCGCGCCAGCGCGCCCGCGGCTCATCTACGACGGCGATTGCGGGTTCTGCTTCTATTGGGCCCGCTACTGGCAAAGGCTGACGGGCGATAGCGTCGAATACCGCCCCTATCAGCAAGTTCTTTCGCAATATCCGTCGATTCCTGAAGCCGAATTTAAGCGCGCGGTGCAATTCATCGCGCCCGAGGGAGAGCGCGCGAGCGCGGCGCAAGCCAGTTTCCTCACGCTCGCGCAGGCGCACGGCAAGGGGTTCTGGCTCGCGCTTTACCGGCGCCTGCCGGGCTTCGCCCCCGTCTCCGAGGTTGCTTACGCCTTCATCGCCCATCGCCGCGGCGCCTTCTTCCGCTTGAGCCTCATGCTGTGGGGCAGGAACCCGGAGCCGCCGCGCTACGAGCTTGTCACGTTCCTGTTCCTTCGCCTGTTCGGGCTTATCGCCCTCTTCGCCTTCGTCTCCTTCGCTGTCCAGGCGCAAGGGCTGATCGGCAGCCGCGGCATCCTGCCGTTGCATGAACTCGTCGATGCGCTCAGCCCCCGTCTCGGGGCGGAGCGTTTCGTTCTCGTCCCGACGGTGTTCTGGCTCAACGACAGCGACCTCGCCATTCACGCCGTGTGCTGGGCCGGGGCGGGTTTGTCGCTGCTGCTGGCTCTGGGCCTCCTCCCGCGGGTGAGCCTTGCGCTCATCTATGCGCTCTATCTGTCGCTGCTCTACGCCGGGCAGACCTTCATGACCTACCAGTGGGACACGTTCCTCCTGGAGACGGCGGTCGTCGCGCTCGTGATGAGCTTCAGGCCGATCACCGGCGTGTGGCTCGCGCGCTGGCTGTTGTTCCGCTTCATGTTCATGTCGGGGGCCGTCAAGCTGATGAGCGGCGATCCCAACTGGCGCAATCTCTCGGCGCTTTCTTACCACTTCCTGACCCAGCCGCTGCCGACGCCGCTCGCCTGGTATGCGGCTCAATTGCCCGCCGTAGTGTTGAAAGCCACCACCGGGGCCGCGCTGTTCATCGAGCTCGTTCTGCCGTTCCTGTTTTTCTGTCCGCGGCGGTTGAGATTTGTCGCGGCCGCCGGAACCCTGCTCCTGCAAACTGCGATTTTCCTCACCGGGAACTACAACTGGTTCAATCTTCAGACCATGGCGCTATGCCTCGTCCTGTTCGACGACGCGGCGCTCAGGCGGATAGCGCCGTCCCGCCTTCTCGCGCTTTGGCCGGGCTTCATGAAACATCCGGCGCCGCGGCGGGCGGCGACAATCGCCGTCAACGTTATCGCGGCGCTGATGGTGTTCGTGAGCCTGGTCCAGCTGGACACGCGTTTCGGCGGCAGCCCGCCGGCGCCGGCGATGGCGGTCGGTCGCCTCATCGAACCGTTCCAGATCGTGAACCCCTACGGCCTGTTCGCGGTCATGACCACGACCCGCGACGAGATCGTCGTCGAGGGGTCCGACGACGGCGCGCAATGGCGCGAATACGAGTTCCGCTACAAACCCGGCGACGTGAACCGCCGACCGCCGTGGAACATCCCGCATCAGCCGCGACTCGACTGGCAGATGTGGTTCGCCGCGCTCGACGACGCTCAGCGCTTGCCGTGGTTTTCGCGCTTTCTCGAGCGCCTGCTCGAAAACGAGCCGTCGGTGACGGCGCTCCTGGAGAGGAACCCATTTCCGGACAAGCCGCCGACCTATGTGCGCGCGGAGCTTTACCAATACACCTATGCCGGAAAGAACACGGACCGGTGGTGGGACCGGCGCCTCGTGGGACTCTACTTTCCCAAGGCCCACCTGAAGAGGGCGGACGAACAGTCTCGCTAGGGCGAGATGTGTCCGCATTCACCGTGAGCCCGACCCACGGGCTTTCAATGCATTCCGGCCTTCGGTGGAATCGTGGAAGGAACGCCCTGGCGGAGAGCGTCGCGACGAGCGCCTGCCGGCCTTAGGTTCCTTTTAGGTTCGCGCCCCCAGTGTTTTCAGTGCGTTGGGCCCCCGTTTATGTTCGCACGTAACTGCCAAGCGCTCTGGCGGCGCTGCCCCCTCCACCGGCCTTCGGCCGGTCCCCCGGCCCGCGCTTTCCTCCCTTGCCGCGAAGCGGCGGTGGAGGGGGCTACGCCTCGGAACCGACCGAGACCTTGAGAGTTACGTTCGCACTGTAATAAGATAACAGAAGTTTTTTGTAATACTATCGATCGCCGCGATGACGATCTCCGCCGACAGCCGGCCCGGGTTGATCCGCCGCCGCGAGATGACAGGCGACATTGTCGCGGAAAGCCGGCCGCTCGGTTCTGCAGATCGCGATCGCTTGCGGGCAGCGCGGGTGGAACGGGCAGCCGGGCGGGGGATCGATCGGGTTGGGCGGCTCGCCGCCAATCGCGCTGCGCGCGCGCCCGCTCATCGAAAGGTCGGGCACGGCGTCGAGGAGCATCCGCGTGTAAGGGTGGCGGGGTCTTGCGAACAACGCGTCGGTCTCGCCGATCTCGATCAGCCGGCCGAGATACATCACGCCCACCCGGGTCGCCATGAATCGCACGACCGCCAGATTGTGGGTGATCAGGAGATAGGTGAGGCCGAGCCTCTCCTGCAGGTCGCGCATCAGGTTCAGGATCTGCGCCTGGATCGACACGTCGAGCGCCGAGGTCGGCTCGTCGCAGACGATGAAATCGGGTTCTGCC
>DATNBG010000614.1:0-2381 GCA_035572075.1 Roseiarcus sp.
CGCCTGGGAGCCCTATGCGCCGGGCCTGAAGACGCTCGAGGACGCGACCACCATACGGGGCCGCATCCTCCTCGCCTTCGAGGAGGCGGAGCGCGAGGAGGACGAGGGCAAGCGCGCGGCGCTGATGACCTTCGCCATTGTCGGCGCGGGCCCGACCGGCGTCGAGCTTGCCGGCGCCATCGCGGAGCTCGCGCGCTCTACGCTGCCTTTCGACTTCCGCCGCATTGACACGCGTGAGGCGCGCATCGTGTTGATCGAGGCCGGTCCGCGCGTCCTGCCGGCTTTCGCCGAGGACCTGTCAGCTTACGCCAAGCGGTCGCTGGAGCGGCTAGGGGTCGAGGTCGCGCTTGGGCAGGCGGTCTCGGAAGTGAACGCCGAAGGCGTCGTCTTTGGCGGCAAGCCGCTTGCCGCGGCGACGGTCATCTGGGCCGCCGGCGTCCAGTCCTCGCCCGCTGCGCTTTGGCTCGGCGCGCCGGCGGACAAGGCGGGGCGGCTCAAGGTCGAGCCCGACCTGACCGTCCCGGGGCATCCTGAGATTTTCGCCATCGGCGATGCGGCCATTGTCCTCCGGGAGGACGGGCGGCCGGTTCCCGGCATCGCGCCCGCGGCCAAGCAGGAGGGGGTCTATGTCGCGGACGTCATCCGCGCCCGGCTTCGCGGCGCGCCCGCGCCCGCGCCGTTCCGCTACCGGCACCAGGGCGATCTGGCGACGATCGGCAAGCGGCGGGCGGTGATCGATTTCGGCTGGATCAAGCTCAAGGGGACGATCGCGTGGTGGCTGTGGGGCTTCGCCCACATCTATTTTCTCATCGGCGTCCGCAACCGGCTGAGCGTGGCGCTCAATTGGCTGTGGATTTACGCGCGCGACCAGCGCGGCGCGCGGCTCATCACCTGGCAGGGCGGGGAGGCCGAAGGGACGGGGCCATTTCCGCAGCGGGAGAGGGAGCCGAGGTGAAGGACATCGGTCCTTCATCAGTTTCTTGATCAGCAGGCCCGCGACCGAATCGAGAAATCGCGGCATCATTCCGACTTCGTTGATCCCTACACAAACGCCGCGCACGAGGCCATGCGCGCACCCGCCATCCGGAACTGAACAACTGACCGAGATGGGCCGCGACCTTCGGCTCGGTGGAATGTGCCCCGCCACCCACCCTCACCTGATCCACGGCGCCTCATCGCGCCTGTCGATCGCGTACCTCGCAATCGCGTCGGCGACCCTACTTTTCTTGACCGCGCCTCGGGCCGCGAGCGCGGCGAGCGCAGCGATTGCGATATGATGGCGGTCGACCTCGAAGAAGGCGCGCAGAGCCGCGCGCGTGTCGCTGCGGCCGAAGCCGTCCGTTCCAAGTGTGGTCAGGGGGCCTTCGACATAGGCGGCGATCGCTTGAGGATAGGCGCAAACATAGTCGGACGCGGCGATGATGGGGACGTCGCCGGGCAGGCAGGCCGCAAGATGACTCAGGACCGGGGCGGCCTCCGGATTAAGCCTGTTGTGGCGCTCCGCCACACGCGCGTCGCGCGCGAGCTCCGAATAGCTGGTCACGCTCCACACTTCCGAGGAGACGCCCCACTCCGCCTCGAGCATGCGCGAGGCTTCGATCGCCTCGCGCAAGATCGCGCCCGAGCCAAGCAGGCGAACGAAGCCGCCCTTTCCTTCAGGCGCGCGCCGCGCGAACAGATACATGCCCTTGACGATGCCGTCCTCGACGCCCGCCGGCATCGCAGGCTGGACGTAGTTCTCGTTCATCGTGGTGATGTAATAGAACTCGTCCCTCTCATCCTCCATCATCCGCCGCGCGCCGCGATCGAAGATCACGGCGAGCTCATAGGCGAAGGCCGGATCGTAGGCGCGGCAATTGGGAATGGTCGCCGCGATGACATGGCTCGATCCGTCCTGGTGCTGCAGGCCCTCGCCGCTCAGCGTTGTGCGGCCGGCCGTCGCGCCGATCAGGAAGCCGCGCGCGCGCTGATCGGCGGCCGCCCAGATGAGATCGCCGACCCGCTGAAAGCCGAACATCGAGTAGAAGATATAGAAGGGCAACATCGCAAACCCATGCGTGCTGTAGGATGTCGCAGCCGCTGCCCAGGAGGAGAGCGCGCCCGCCTCGGTGATGCCCTCTTCAAGCAATTGTCCGTTCCTGGCCTCTCGGTAGGCGAGCATCGAGCCTGCGTCTTCCGGCTCGTAAAGCTGGCCTTGAGGCGAGTAGATGCCGATCTGCCGGAATAAGGCCGTCATGCCGAACGTCCGCGCTTCATCGGCGACGATCGGCACGATGCGGGGCCCCAGCCTTTCATCCTTCAAAAGGGCGCCGAGGAGCCGCACGATCGTGACGGTGGTCGAGGTTTCCCTCATCTGGCCGTCGAGCGCGAATCGCCCATAG
>DATNBG010000615.1:0-5900 GCA_035572075.1 Roseiarcus sp.
CGTCGCTCCCGAGCAGATCGAGCGGATCAAGCGCCGCTTTGCAGTCGCGCGCTCCGTTCCGCGCCAGAGCGAGAGCCGGCTCGGCGATCTGTGACGCAGGCGCGGCCGTCGCCGCCGCTTATCCTCCCTCGCGGAGCGGGGGAGGAGGACCGTCCGAAGGACGGTGGAGGGGGCTCGCGGCCATCGCCAGCGCGTCCTTCAGGAAACCGGCGATCGCGCTTCGCACGCCCTCGTCCGCATCCTCCTGCGTTGAGCCGGTCGCCTTCAGCGTCGCCTTCGCGAGCAAAAGCGAGTGGTCGCCTCCGTCCACGACATGGAGGGTGGAAAGCGCGCGCATGCGCTTGCGCACGTCATCGAGAAGCTCGAGCGGGCAGAGCGGATCGCGCGTTCCCTGCAGGAACAGGATCGGCGTCGTTAATTCCAGCAGAACCTGATCGCGCAGCTTCGACCGGTCGCCGCCCCCGCATAGCGGGTAGCCGAAACAGATCAGGGCCTCGACCTTTTCGACGAGCGCGACATGGCAGCCGACGCGGCCGCCCATGCTTTTGCCCGCAAGCACGATCGGCCCGCCATGCCTCAAGCGCAGCGCCGCGAGCGCCGCCCGATGCGCTTCGATGAGCTTCGGCAGGGGGTCCGGCCGCCGCCGGCCTTCGAGGGCGTAAGGATAGTCGAATGGCTCGACCGGGCCGATCGACTCGAGGAGCCGCGCGAACGTCCGCATCCTTGGATGCGAAGAGGGAGCGCCGGCGCCGGGCGCGAGCAGGAAGGCGGGGACTGGCATCGCGCGAATTTATCTCCGCACTCGGCCCAGGGTCACCAGTGCCCCGCCCTCCGCGGGCGCGCCCGGGGCGCCTGTCTCAAAGGTCGGCCTTCAGCCGCTCGAAAATCTCGCGCCCCTCGAGATCGAGGACGCGCAGGCCGACCGCTCTCGCGGGCCAGGCGGCCTCAGCCGCGGCGCGGATCGCGCTCGTGGCGTCGGGGGCCTCGATTTCGGTCTCACCGAGAACGAGGGGCCCAAGATCGGGGCCGGCGCCAAAGAACTGCAGCCGGAACCATTGCGGTCTGACGGCGAGAACGCGTTCGAGCTCGTCCAAGGGATCAGCCTCAAAAAAACGGATGGGCCAGGGCCCGGGCAGGTCCTCGCGGCCGCCCGCGAGACCGGCGTCCGGCTTCGCCCGCGCCGGGAATTCGCCGTCGCGCCGCTCGCCCGTTCGCCGCGCGATGAGGCTCGCCGCATGGGCCCAATGCGCCGCCGCTTCCGAGGCCCGCGTCTGTCGTTGCCGCCGGCGGGCTTCCGCGTAGGCTCCAAGACCAAACGTCGCGATCAGCCGGCCCGCGTCGGCCTCCGCCGTCCCGCCGCTCTCGCGCGGAGCCTGCTCGCCCGCGCTCGAAGGCGCCGCCAGGGATCGGCGGATTCGCGGGTGGGAGCGTCTTCCGCTTATCGACATCTCTAGGCTGTTTGAACCAACATCTTGAAATCAGACGGCGTTGCCGATCCGGCGATCGCGTTGCAACCCAATGGGACTGGATTTGAGCACTCTCGACCGGTTGTGGTTAAAATCCCAATGAGCTCAAGTGTCAAGCGCCACAACCGGGCGGTTTAAAAGTGCCTTAATTTTCTCTGCCGTCTTGCTTGTCGGGCGCCCGCCGCAAAATCGGCTGCCCCGCGCGGCGTGGAGAATTCGGGCTCAGGGGCGCTCAGCCAAGGGCGGGGGCGAGGCGGGCCGCCCGGCGCCGGCGGCCAACCAGGCCGAGCGAGGCGAGGCCCAGCGCGAGCATCGCCCAGGTGGACGGTTCTGGCGCGGCCGCCACGCTCACGGTTCCGCTTTCTTCAACCGGATAAGAGCCGCCCGCCGACTCCCACAGCGCATAGTGGCCGGGCGAATTCCCCCACAGGTTCCAGAAGCCGCCCGGGTTCTGAACCGTGACAAACAGGAGGCCGTCGACGTCAAACGGCATTCCCGACGCGTGGTACAGGTTGTCATAAAGGAAGAGTCCGTCGGGGCTATAGGCCTCGCCAGGGAAGCTCGGATTGCCGGCGACTGTGCTGATGGTTTGATTGGCGAGGCCCGAAATCACGCCCGAAACTCGAGTGACTTCGCCGGCCGTATTGACCGACATTTGGCCCGCCGCCGTCAGTTCGGCCGACTCGAAGGTGAATGTGTAGACCGTCGCGTTCGCCGCCGAAACGCCGCAAAGCATCGCGGCGATCATGGCGATCAGGCTCTTGCGCATCATGCGTCTCCTGTCCCGGCGGCGAGTAACATTCCATTGGCGGCTGGCGTCGAGGCCGCCGGCGCCTGAAATTGGACGGCTCTAGAGCAATGCGCTTTCAGGTGGAATCGTCATCGCGAGGAGCGAAGCGACGCGGCGATCCAGGAATCGTAGGGCGCCCTGCGTTCCCCTGGATTGCTTCGCTTCGCTCGCAATGACGGTTCTGGTTGGACCTGACTGCATCTTGCTCTAATTTTATTAAATACGCTTCCTATGAGCAGATGCAATTCAAGGTTGTCGTTGTAGTTAGGATCAATTGAATTGAGGTTGTGATAAATTGTAATCAACGCTGTCGCTCGCCGGCGTGAACGTCGAGCCGCCTGACCACGCGGGCTGAGCTTCCGGTTTGCGGACGCGCTGCGTCCGTGATGTAAGCGTCCGCATTTCGGACATCGGAGGGTTCAAATGCCCAATCATCCCGCCCTGGCCGCGAACCGGGTCGCGGTCATCACCGGAGCGGCGAGCGGCATTGGCCTCGCCGCCTCGGCCAAATTCGCCGCGCTCGGGATGAGGGTGTGCATGGCCGACTTGAATGGCGCGGCGCTGGAGGCCGCCGCCGCCAAGGTGCGCGCGAACGCCGCGAGCACAGAGCACGTCCGATCCTTCACCGTCGACGTCAGCAATCCCGACGACGTGAGGCGCCTCAAGGCCTCGGCCTTCGACGCCTTCGGCGAGGTGGCCCTGCTCATGAACAACGCGGGGATCGGCGGAGGCGGGGAGCTGTTCGGCGATCCGGCGCGGTTCCGGCGCATCATCGACGTTAATCTCCTTGGCGTCATCCACGGGGTGCGAGCTTTCGCGCCCGATATGATCGCCCAAGCGTCGAACGCGGCGATCGTCAACACCGGCTCGAAGCAGGGCATCACCTGCCCGCCCGGCGACACGGCCTACAATGTCTCGAAAGCGGGCGTGAAGGTGGTGACGGAGGCGCTCGCGCACGAATTGCGCAACATCGAGGGCTGTCGCGTCACCGCCCACCTCCTCATCCCGGGCTCTACCTTCACCGGAATGACCGCGGGCGCACGGACCGAGAAGCCGCCCGGCGCGTGGACGCCGGATCAGGTCATCGACTTCATGCTCGTCTCGATGGGGAACGGCGACTTCTACATTCTCTGCCCCGACAACGACGTGCCGCGCGAACTGGATGAGCGCCGGATTCTCTGGGCCGCGGGCGACATCGTCGAGAACCGGCCGCCGCTCTCCCGCTGGCATCCCGGCTACAAGGACGCCTTCGCCAAATTCGCCAAAGGCTGAAGCCGATTAACGATCGCTGGACGGCGCCTCGCGGACGTGTCACGAGAAGCCCGTCCGAGGGTGGGGGAAATGAGTTCGCTCACGATCGCGTTCGTCGTTGGCGTGCTGATCGCAGTGAGCGGCATCGCGGGCCTCACGCTCCAGCGCCTGCTCCCGGACGGCCATACGGCCGAACGCTCCCGCGACATGATCGGCGGCGTGGTCGGGCTGCTCACCCTTCTTCTCGCCCTGGTGCTGGGGCTCCTGATCTGGACCGCCTATGGCGTGTTCTCGACCCAGCAGACCGAGCTCCAGACCATTGCGGCGCGCGCTCTCGAATTCGACCTCGAAATGCGCCAGTACGGACCGGAAGGCGACAAGGCGCGCGAGATCCTGCGGCGCGATCTCGTCTGGGCGCACGAGCAGTTCTGGGGCGACGAGACCTCGCGGTCGCAGGCCTATGACGCCTCGGTCAAGGCGATGAGCGACATGAGCGGCTATTTCGGCGCTCTCAAGCCGGCGACCGACGACCAGAAGCACTTGCTCGACGCGGCGCGCGCCAACTATTCCTTCATCGGCGAGAACCGCATTTTGATGTCGATGCAGGCGCAGACCCCGGTGTCCTGGCCGCTGATCTACGCGGTCGCCGCGTGGTCCTGCCTCATGTTCTTCGGCATGGGGCTTTTGTCGCGCCCGAACCCGACCACTGCGACGATGCTCGCGCTTGGCGCCGCGTCGGTCGCGCTGGCGATCTTTCTCATCCTCGAATTCAACAAGCCCTACACCAGCTCGATTCGCGTCTCTCCGGTCGCGCTCGAGGAGGCGATCGTCCAGCTCGACCAGCCGGGCGCGCCCGCCAAGTGAGTTAAGGAGGCACCAAATGGCGCATTACAGGATCCTGAGCGACGCCGAGATCCGGGCGGCGCTCGCCGAACTGCCCGACTGGTCGCTCAAAGCGCCCAACATCGAGGCCCGGTTCGAGCTGAAAACCTTTCGCGACGCGATCGCCTTCATCGTCGAGATCGCGATCGAGGCGGAGGTGATGAACCATCATCCCGAGTTCCATAATTCCTACAACATCGTGTCGTTCTCGTTCTGCACCCACGACGCGGGGATGAAGATCACCGATCTCGACATCGAGACGGCGAAAAAGATCAGCGCGCTCGCCCGCCGCTTCCAGTCGATGGCGTGACGCGTCCCGCCCCCGAGTTCGCCGGCAAGGCCGCCGTCGTCACCGGCGGGGGCTCGGGGATCGGCTACGCGATCGCGCGCGCCTTCGCGAGGGAGGGCGCGCGGGTGGCCATCGCCGGGCGCACGCTCGACACGCTCGCCCGCGCCGCGGCGGCGATCGAGGGCGAAGGCGGACGGCCCGTCCTGCCGATCCAGACCGACGTCGCCGACGCGCGGGATTGCGAGCGGCTGATCGCCGCCGCGGCCGAAGCCTTCGGCGCCGCCGACATCCTCGTCAACAACGCGGCCTTGTTCGCCGTCCGGCCGCTGATTGACGCGGACGCCGCGGAGGCGGCCCGCTTTTTCGCCGTCAACGCCATCGGCCCGCTCAACGCGGCGCGGGCGTTCGCGCGCTTCGCGATCGCGGGCAAGCATAAGGGCGCGATCGTCAATGTCAGCAGCATCGCCGCCGGGCGGCCGGCGCCGGGCCTCGGCCTCTATTCGGCCTCGAAGGCGGCGCTCGACAGCCTGACCCGGACGATGGCCGTCGAATGGGCCCGCCACGGCCTGCGGGTCAACGCGGTCGCGCCCGGCCATGTCGCGACCGAGGGGGTGCTCGAGGATTTTCGTGCAGGCCGTCTCGACGAGAAGGCGATGCTGGCGCGCACCCCGGCGGGCCGCATCGCCAGCGGCGACGATGTCGCCGAGGCGGTCCTTTATCTCGCCAGCGACCGCGCCCGCCACATCCTGGGTCAGGTGCTGACCGTCGACGGCGGCGAGGGGTTTTAGCCGGCCGCGGTCCCGTCCCGCTGCAACAAAGCGAGCACCCCGCCCGCGGCTGAAAACAGCGCCGCGTCGGAATCGGCGAACCCCATGAGCTGAAGCCCGAGCGGCAGGCCGCCGTCGTTCAACGCCGGAAGCGAGACCGCCGGGGCGCCGAGCATCGAGCCCGGAACCACAAAGGCCGGGTCGCCTGTTGAGCCGAGGCCGGCCGGCGCCGCGCCGGGCGCCGAGAGGGTGAGGCAGGCGTCGAATTCCGCCTCCAGCGCCCGATAGGCGCGACGCCGTTGGTCGCGCTCGGCAAGCGCGCGGCGATAGTCGTCGGGACTCGTCGCCTCTCCCCGCGCGGCAAGGTCGAGCATCGCCTGGCTGAGCTTGCTCGCGTCGCGCGCGCGATAGATGTTGAGCGGCCAGCGCGACTCGAAGGCGATGAGGCTGACGGA
>DATNBG010000616.1:0-2255 GCA_035572075.1 Roseiarcus sp.
CCAATGCACGCGTTGTGTGCGCTTCGTGACCGAGGTCGCGGGCGTTCCCGAGCTCGGCGCCATCGGTCGCGGCGAGGACATGGAGATCACCTCCTATCTTGAGCGCGCGCTCACCTCAGAGCTGCAAGGCAACGTCGTTGACTTGTGTCCTGTCGGCGCCTTGACCTCGAAGCCGACCGCCTTCCAGGCGCGTTCATGGGAGTGCGTCAAGACAGAGACGATCGACGTCATGGACGCGCTGGGCTCGGCGATCCGCCTCGACTCGCGTGGGCGCGAGATCGTGCGCATCCTGCCGCGCGTCAACGACGCCATCAACGAGGAATGGATCTCCGACAAGACGCGGCACGTCGTCGACGGATTGAAGACGCAGCGACTCGATCGTCCCTATGTGCGCGTCGATGGTCGCCTGAGGCCAGCCTCCTGGGCGGAGGCTTTTGCTGCGGTCGCGGGCAAAGTCGCCGCCGCCTCGCCGGCTCGGGTCGGCGCGATCGTTGGCGATCTGGCGACAGTTGAGGAAATGTTCGCGCTCAAGGCGCTTCTCGCCAGGCTCGGCTCGCCCAACATCGATTGCCGGCAGGATGGCTCGAAACTGCATCCGAAATTCGGCCGCGCGTCCTATCTGTTCAACTCGACGATCGCCGGCGTCGAGCAGGCGGACGCCATTCTCATCGTCGGCTCGAACCCGCGTCATGAGGCGCCGGTCCTCAACGCGCGCATCCGGAAGCGCTGGCTGAAGGGTGGGGCGCCGATAGGCGTCATCGGATCCAGGGGCGATCTGACTTACAAGTACAATTACCTGGGCGTCGGACCCGAGACGCTCGCGAAGGCATTGGACAAGCCGACCGAGGGCGTGACGAAGCCAATGATGATCGCGGGCCCCGGCGCTTTCGCCAGGCCCGATGGCGTTGCGGTTCTGGCGAGCCTTGCCAAGGCCGCCCTCGCGACGGGCGTCGTGAAGGACGGGTGGAACGGCTTCAATGTGCTGCACGCCGCGGCTTCGCGGGTCGGCGGGCTCGATCTCGGCCTCGTCCCGGGCGAAGGGGGGCTGGACGCGCCGGCGATGGCGAAGGCGAATGCGCTTGACGTGCTCATCAACCTCGGCGCCGATGAGATCGACATTGAGCCGGGCGCGTTCGTGGTCTACATCGGCACACATGGCGATCGGGGGGCCCATCGGGCTGACGTCATCCTGCCGGGCGCAGCCTACACCGAGAAGACCGGCATCTATGTCAACACTGAGGGGCGGCCGCAGTTTGCCGAGCGTGCGGTGTTCCCGCCCGGGGACGCGCGCGAGGACTGGTCGATCCTGCGCGCAATGTCCGACCCGCTCGGCGCCAAGCTGCCGTTCGATTCGCTCAGCCAGTTGCGGGCGGCGCTTGCCGTCGCCCACCCCTTCCTGGTGCGCTTCGACGCCATTGCGCCAGCGGACGCGGGCGTCTTCAGTTCGATCGCCGCGCTCGACGGCGCGGTTGACAAGGCGCCGTTCGCCCCGGCTATCGCTGACTTTTATCTCACCAATCCGATCGCCCGCGCGTCTCGAGTCATGGCCGAATGCTCGGCTCTCGCTCGGGGCGTTCAGCGCGAGGCGGCCGAATAGAGCGATTCCACGATGACCACCGCAATGCCCTCGCGTTCCGGTTCGCCGCCCTGGGGCCCGATCCTCGGGGCCGCCGCTGTCGTCGTCATCGTGGTCGTGGCCGCGTTGTGGCTTCTGATCGAGAGCGGGGTCATGGCTGCGTTCGGCCGGTGGATGCACGAGAGCGATGCCGGCTCATTGCTGCGGCATGTGCTTGAGAGCCTGTTGCTGCTCGTGTGCCTTCTTCTGTCTTGTGCGGCGCTGATCTATTTCGAACGCAAGGTTTGGGGCGCGGTGCAGTTGCGGCGCGGGCCCAATGTGGTCGGACCCTGGGGGATTTTCCAGCCGTTCGCGGACTTCTTCAAGTTCATCCTCAAGGAACCGATCATCCCGGCAGGCGCCAACAAGGGCGTGTTCGTCCTGGCGCCGCTCGTTTCGGTCGTGCTGGCGATATCCGCCTGGGCCGTCATGCCGGTGGCCGACGGCTGGGTGATCAGCGACATCAACGTCGGCATCCTGTATCTGTTTGCGGTTTCCTCGCTCGGCGTCTATGGCCTGATCATGGCCGGCTGGGCGTCGAACTCGAAATATCCGCTTCTGTCGGCTTTGCGCTCGGCGGCTCAGATGGTCTCGTATGAGGTGTCGATCGGCTTCGTCATCGTCACCGTGGTGATGTGCG
>DATNBG010000617.1:0-3858 GCA_035572075.1 Roseiarcus sp.
CTCCACAACCGGGCGCCGGGCGTTCAAGCTGGCGACGTCATCTGCCGCACCCTGAACAAGTATTCTACCCATCAGTCTCGCGGCCAAGGGATGATATCCAAGGTCAACGAAATACGGCTCGTATCCCGGGACCGGTTCCGCGCGATCCAGGCGGTCGAAGCACTCCACAATCTGCGGCCGCGCCGGTTTCAGGATTGCGGGCATCTTCTCAGCCAGGCCGGCGAGGGCGATGACGGCCCGCGCGACGACGGCTTTGAGCTCTTGATTGAAAGTCCGTTCAATTAGATTTTGGATCCGATTCGCCCAGTCGCTGATCCTAAGATCGGGACGGACTTCGATCTCCCCGATGTCGGCGAATTGGCGCGTGCGTTCCGTGGGTATTGCCATAGCGAAGCTCCCTCAATGGGACAGGCGCGACTCACGTCGGGCTCGTGTCAGGATGACTGAGAGTCGCGAAATCAACAAGCGGTCCGGTGGGCATGAAAAACTGCTGGGCCGATTTCCCTACTTAGTTCCCGTAAATCCCTGTTCGACGAAAATAATTCCCTGTTCAGGGAAGTAGGGAAATCTTCTCTAACTCACTGATAGAGCGATAGGAAATACCGGCCGCTTGGAGCCGTTGAGGGGCAAATTCGAGAAAATTCCCTGTTATTTTCCCTGATGGCAGGGAATTCCGGTCCTCGGAGACGGGTTTACCAGGACTGCGTCCACCGCCACCGGCTGACTGCGCTTGCTCGCCAGGGGCCCTCGCGCCTGCCGCGGCGCCTGGCGATCCGTGCCGCCGGAACGCTCGCGAGCGCGCCCAGGAGGATTGCGGCGGCGATCCGCCGATGGCCCGCGACGGCGGCCGCGCGCTGTGACATAAGGCTGGTCACGGGATGCGCCATCTGCCGATTTTTCTCGAGCTCAACGGCAAGGCCGCGGTCGTGGTCGGCGGCGGGGTCGCAGCCGCGCGACGGGCGGAACACCTCATCCGCGCCGGCGCGCGGGTGACGGCGTTCGCGCCCACGCTCAGCGAGGAGTTTCGCGAACTTCTCGATTCACCCGGCTTTCGCCACGAGGCGCGCGACCCAACGCCTCAGGACTTCGAGGACATAACCCTTTGCTTCGTGGCGGTCGACGACGAAGGCCGCGCGGCGTCAGCCTGGTCGGCGGCGAAGGGCGCTGGCGTCCTGATCAATGTCGCCGACCGGCCTGAGTTCTGCGACTTCATCATGCCGTCGATCGTCGACCGCGAGCCCCTCACCATCGCGATTTCGACCGGCGGCGCCTCGCCGATTCTGGGCCGCATGCTGAAGGCCCGCCTGGAAAGCCAGATTCCGGCCGCATACGGGCGCCTCGCGGAACTCATGGGGCGCGTTCGCGGCGCGGTCGCCAGGGCGATTGCCTCGCCCGTTTTGCGCCGCCGGTTCTGGGAGACGGTTCTCGAGGGGCCGATCGGCGAACGGGCGCTTCTCGGCGACGGTCGCGCCGAAGCCGAGCTCTCCCGCGCCATCGAACGCGCTGCCGCGGAGAAAGCCGAAGCGCCGCGCGGCGAAGTCTACCTCGTCGGGGCCGGTCCGGGCGATCCCGATCTTCTGACCTTCCGCGCCCTTCGGCTGATGCAAAAGGCCGATGTCGTGCTCTACGACCGGCTCACCAACAAGGACGTGATCGGCCTCGTGCGCCGGGAGGCCGAGCGCATCTACGTCGGCAAACGGCCGGAGGACCACGAACTGCCGCAAGGCGAGATCAGCGCGCTGATGGTCTCCCTCGCCAGGGAGGGCAAGCGGGTGCTCAGGCTCAAGGGCGGCGATCCTTTCATGTTCGGCCGCGGCGGCGAGGAGATCGAAGCCCTCGCCGCGGAAGGGATCCCGTTTCAGGTCTGTCCCGGAATCACTGCGGCGATCGGCGCCGCGGCCTATGCCGGCATTCCGCTCACCCATCGCGACCACGCGCAGTCTTGCGTCTTCGTGACCGGGCACGGGAAGGACGGCCGAATCGAGCTCGACTGGACGGCGCTCTTGCAGCCGCGCCAGACGGTTGCGATCTATATGGGGTTGCGCAACGTCGAGGCGCTGACCCGCGAGTTCATCGCGCGCGGCGCCGACCCCGACCTGCCGGCGGCGATCATCGACAACGCCACCCGGCCCAACCAGCGGGTGGTCGTGGACGTGCTGGCGACGCTGGCGGCGAAGGCGCGCGAGGCCGCTCTCAGCGGACCCTCGATCATCATCGTGGGCACGGTCGTGACCTTGCGCGACAGGCTCGCGCCCGGCGGGCGCGCTCCGTCCTCGCTTAGGGATGGCGGCCAATCCGCCGCGAGCGGGAAGGCAAGTGGGACAGATTGAGATGGTTTCTCGCGACGAGGTGATGGCGGCGCTGGCGGCGGTTCCCGGTCCCGACGGGCGCGCCTCTCTCCCCGAATCAGGCGCGGTCTCCGGCGTGACGATCCGCGACGGCAAGGTCTTCGCCGCCATCGCCATCGATCCGGCGCGGGCCAGGGCGATGGAGCCGATGCGGGAAAAGGCCGAAGCGGCGATCCGGGCGATTCCGGGCGTTACAGCCGCGGTGGTGACGCTGACCGCGGAGCAGGCGCGCGGCGTCGCCTCGCCCGGACACGGCGCTCAGGGCGCCCCGCCGCGCCGGCATGGCCGGCCGAGCGAGCCGCTGCCCGGGGTGAAACACATCATCGCGGTCGCCTCCGGCAAGGGTGGCGTGGGCAAGTCGACAATCGCCTGCAATCTCGCCGTCGGCCTGACCAGGCTCGGGCTCAAAGTCGGCGTTCTCGACGCCGACCTGTTCGGGCCGTCCATGCCGAGGCTGTTCGGCATAAACGCGAAGCCGGGCCTCGCGCCAGACGGCCAGAAGCTGCTGCCGATCGAAAGCTTCGGCGTCAAGGTGATGTCGATCGGCTTCCTGATCGAGGAGGGCGCGCCGGTGGTCTGGCGGGGGCCGATGGTGATCTCGGCCCTGAACCAGCTTCTGCGCGAGGTCGTCTGGGGCGAACTCGACGCGCTTATCGTCGACATGCCGCCCGGCACTGGAGACGTGCAGCTGACGATGGCCCAGAACGTGCCCCTCGCCGGCGCGGTCATCGTTTCGACACCTCAGGATCTCGCGCTGATCGACGCAAGGCGCGGCATCGCGATGTTCGGCAAGGTCGAGGTGCCGATCCTCGGCGTGGTCGAGAACATGAGCTATTTCGTCTGCCCGCATTGCGGCGGGCGGACGGATGTCTTCTCCCATGGCGGGGCGCGCAGGGAAGCCGAGAAACTCGGCGTTCCGTTCCTCGGCGAGGCCCCGCTCGACATCGCCATCCGCGCCAATTCCGACGACGGGCGCCCGGTGGTCGCGACCATGCCGGAGAGCGCGCAGGCGAACGCGATGATCGAGATCGCCCGGCGGGTGGCCGATACGCTCGCCGCCGGGGCGCCGGGCGCGAAACCCGCCCCGCGCATCCGCATCCTGGACTGAAAGCCGCCATTCTCCACGCGCCGCTCAACTCGTGGTCGGATTGGCAGCCAAAGAAGAGCAGGCTGGGGACCTCATCGATCGGAGCGGCAGAGCGAATTCTTTTTGTTCGCGTCGCAAAATTCATACGCACGGCCTCTGGTTGATTCCGGCCGAATCTTTCCATTGGCGAGGTCTAATCTTAACGGTTTTCTAGGCAGCAAGGTTTAAGGCGGAACCAAAAGGGGGGCTGCACCGACTTACCGAAGTGAGAGTAAGAGCATGCCTAGGAGCGCACCGAAACACCCGGAGAAATCCCGAGGGCCTGACCTGCTTCAAGCATTTGACAATTCTCTGCCGGACTTCAAAAACCTGGATGAAGAACACCATCTGAAGTTTGTGAAGGCAATCCGCATGCTTTGCGCG
>DATNBG010000618.1:0-4431 GCA_035572075.1 Roseiarcus sp.
TGCGCGCTCGCGCTCTCGATCGCCATCGCGGCGAACGCCGTCACTCCCATCGGGAGCGCAAGCAGTTTGAAAAACGGCAGCCGACGGGCCTTGATCCGATCCATGAGGAACATAGCGGCGCATCCCCGATCCGCGACCTCCACCGCTGGACCTTAACACCATTCGGCCATGATCTATGTGATCGCCGTCACACAACTCACGGCTCGCCGACACATCGCGGTTGTGGCGGGAAAAAACGGCCGTGCTGACCGGACCCGCCTTGGCGCCGCCTGGAGGAAGAGCCTCCTACCGGCTGAACTTCTTGTACTTCAGCCGGTGCGGGATGACGCTGTCGAGGCCGAGGCGGCGCTTCTTGTCCTCTTCGTAGTCGGCGAAATTGCCCTCGAACCACTCGACGTGGCTGTCGCCCTCGAAGGCCAGCATGTGGGTGGCGATGCGGTCGAGGAAGAAGCGGTCGTGGCTGATGATGACGGCGCAGCCGGCGAAGTCGAGCAACGCCTCCTCCAGCGCGCGCAGCGTGTCGACATCGAGGTCGTTGGTCGGCTCGTCGAGCAGAAGAAGGTTCGCGCCGCTTTTCAGCATTTTCGCCAGATGCACCCGGTTGCGCTCGCCCCCCGAAAGCTGGCCGACCTTCTTCTGCTGGTCGGGGCCCTTGAAGTTGAAGGCCCCGACATAGGCGCGTGAGTTCATCTCGCGCTTGCCGAGCTGAATGAGGTCATAGCCGCCGGAAATTTCCTCCCACACGGTCTTCTTGCCGTCGAGCGCGTCGCGCGACTGGTCGACATAGCCGAGGTGAACGCTCTCGCCGATTTTGATCGAGCCTGAATCCGGCTTCTCCTCACCCGTGATCATGCGGAAGAGCGTGGTCTTGCCGGCGCCGTTGGGGCCGATCACGCCGACGATGCCGCCCGGCGGGAGGCGGAACGAGAGCTTGTCGATGAGCAGCTTGTCTCCGTAGCCCTTCGACAGGTTGTCGAAGTCGATGACGTTCTGCCCGAGCCGCTCGGCGACGGGAATGACGATCTGCGCGGTTGTGGGCGCCTTCTCGTTGCTTCTTTTGACGAGTTCCTCGTAAGCGGCGATGCGCGCCTTGGATTTGGCCTGGCGCGCCCTGGGCGAAGCGGCGATCCACTCGCTTTCCTCGGCGAGCGCGCGCTGGCGGGCGGCGTCCTCGCGGCCCTCCTGCTCGAGGCGCTTGCGCTTCTGCACGAGCCAGGACGAGTAATTGCCCTCATAGGGAATGCCGCGGCCGCGGTCGAGTTCGAGAATCCAGCCCGTGACATTGTCGAGGAAATAGCGGTCGTGGGTGACGATGAGGATCGCGCCCGGATATTGGCGCAAGTGCCCTTCGAGCCAGTTGACGGTCTCGGCGTCGAGATGATTGGTCGGTTCGTCGAGCAGGAGGAGGTCGGGCTTTTCGAGCAGCAGGCGGCAGAGCGCGACGCGGCGCTTCTCGCCGCCGGAGAGTTTCGCCACGTCCGCATCGTCCGGCGGGCAGCCGAGCGCGTCCATCGCCTGTTCGACCTGGCTTTCCAGATCCCACAGGCCCTTGGCCTCGATCTCGTCCTGAAGGCGGGTCATCTCGTCGGCGGTCTCGTCGGAATAGTTCATGGCGAGCTCGTTGTAGCGGTCGAGGATCGCCTGCTTCTCCTTGACGCCGAGCATGGCGTTGCCTTTGACGTCGAGAGAGGCGTCGAGCTCGGGCTCCTGCGGCAGATAGCCGACCTTGGCGCCCTCGGCGACGAAGCCTTCGCCGGTGAATTCTGTGTCGAGCCCGGCCATGATGCGCAGCAGCGTCGACTTGCCCGAGCCGTTGACGCCGAGCACGCCGATCTTCGCGTCCGGGTAGAAGGAGAGGTTGATGTTGTCGAGGACCTTCTTGCCGCCTGGATAGGTCTTGGCGAGCCCCCGCATGTGATAGATGAACTGGCGCGCGGCCATGGGTTGTCCTGGATTGTTGGGAAATTGGCCGCGGGGCATATCAGGGGCGGGCAGGGGAGGCAAGGCGCGCGAACGCGCCGCATTGGGAGGTTCGTTGTGCGTCCGGTCCTCTTCCTCGTGGCGGTCCTTGCGGCTTCCCTGGCGGCCGCCGCGGCCGAGGCGCCGCTGACGATCGGGCAACTCATCGCGCAAGGGTGGGAGATCGCGGGCTTCGCCAGCGGTTATGACAACCGCACCTCGCTGATCCTGTTCCGCCACACGGGCGTGAACGCCCTGGTCCAGTGCGGGGTGCTCTACGACGTCACGCGCAGCCCGCGCACAATCATCAATTGCTATGAGCTCAGGTAGGCCTTGCGTCCTACAACGCGACGCTGACAAGGCCGGTGAGGATCAAGCTCGCCGCCCAGACGCTTTCCAGATTGATCCATGCGCTGCGCAGGAGCTTGAGGCCCGCCCAGCGGTAGACGATCCAGGCCATCGCGCCGCCGGCGGCGACCATGGCGATCGTATGAACGCCCGACACCGCGATCGAGGTCGCGATCCCGGAGCGCATCAGTTCGCTCATCGCTTCGTGGCCGCGGCCAAGGGCAGGCGAGGGCGCGGCTTCCGAGCCGCTGGCGCAGAGGCCGAGCGCGATCGGCGCGAGCATCAGGCCCGCGCCATGGGCGGTTGCGGTCAGGAAGGACCATAGCGTCAGATGTTTCGGGCCGAGCCGCGCGGCGATGCGCGGATGGCGGCGATCGAGGAGCTTGTAGACGCCGAACGCCGCGACGATCCCGCCGGCGGTCATCCGGATCGCCTGGCTCCAGTCGAGATAGGCGAGGAACAACGCGAACGGCAGCAGGGCCGCGGCCATCGCGAGGAAATGGCCGCCGGCGAGCGGAAGGAAAGTCGCGAACACCGCCTGGTCCCGCTTCGCCCACATGCCGTTCGAGACCGCGAGCGGCCAGCCCATTCCGGGGTTGAGCCCGTGATAGGCGCCGAGCGCGATCACGGCGAGCCAAAGCTCGGGCCGCCAGGCGGTCATCGGCTTATACCGCTTCTCATTGAGCGCGACTCGTCGCGCTCAAGTCCGCGCAAAGGCGCGGGCGCGCATTCGCGCTTCGGCCATAAGGAATGATCGGTTCCGATCATTGGGTCTTGGTATTGAAGTCAGGCCGACGGGTAGCAGAACGAATCCGTCGAGCAGTCGCCGCCCTCGAGCCGAACCTGGTGCGAGCCGTAGCCGTCTCCGAACTCGACGAAGAAATCCGGATCGAGCGTGATCCCGCCGTTCGGACCGGCGTTGCACATCACCTGCACGCCGCGCACGCCCTGAGGATAGAACTGCCGGTCCCATGTGCTGTAGAGCGAGTTGGTGAAATAGACCCGCTTGCCGTCGCGGCTGATCTCCACCATCTGCGGACCGCCGTCGAACGGCCGGCCGTTGGGGTGGGCCGCGTGCTTCGCGATCCCGCCGACTTTGACCGACCCTGCGAGCTTCGGCTTCATGGGGTCGGAGACGTCGTATTGCCTCAGTTCCCCGGTTCCCCAGCACGCCACATAAAGGAAGCGGTCGTCGAGCGAGAGGTCGATGTCGGTCACCAGCGGCGGGACAGCGCCGAAACCTTTGAGCAGATCGGGCAGAACCGCTTTGTCGGCGGGCTCGGGCGGGATGGTCGCGGTCTTGGCGATCGTGAATTTCCCGTTCTCGCGCCGCCAGGTCCAGATCGACCCTTCCAGATTGGTGGTGTCGACCACGACGCCGAGGAAGCCATATTCCTTAGCCGGGTCGTGCGCAGGCCGGATTTCGAGGGCCATCTGGTGGTTGGCGCCGAGGTCGAGGGTCTGCACGTTCTTCCGTCCGGCGAGATCCCAGAAGTGAACCGCGTGACCGTATTTGTTGGCGAGCAGGTCTTCCGGCACGATGCCGTTTTCGAACTGCGGCGGCAGCCCCCATTCGCTGGTCACCATGTAGTTGCGCGGCAGGTTCCACCAGAAGTCGTAGTGCAGCTTCTGCGGGCCGCGGTCGAGCTCCCAGCGCCCGAGGATGTCGAAAGTCTGGCAATCCATGATGAAGACGCCAGGCGGGCCCTGGGTCCCGTCCGCGCCGCCGCCGCCGAGCGTGCTGACATAGATGCCCTCAGGCCCACAGTGCACCGTATGCGGGCGCGAATAGCCGGTCCTGCGGAACACTTCCTCTGGCTCGATGGTCTTGACGATCGTCGGCCGCGTCGGGTCGGGCTTGGTGTCGACGATATAGATGCGCGACGAGCGGATGCCGGGAATGATCAAATACCGGCGCTCGACGAACGGGTGGCTCGAGAACGGCGACAGCGACGAGCTGCATGCGTTCCAGCCGAAGTGATGAAACTCGTCGCCCCGATTGGGCATGTCGAGGCGATAGACGGCCTTGCCGAAAGTCGCCGACTTTCGGTCGACGTCGACCACCGCGAGCGCGTCCGGCTTCGAATGGTCGGGCGACAGCAGCAATGTATAGGCCAGCCGTTC
>DATNBG010000619.1:0-3873 GCA_035572075.1 Roseiarcus sp.
GGACGAGACGGTCGATTCCACCCTCCTGTTCCACAACCCCCGCAACGATTTCGTGCGCGGGTTCGCCTTCGCCGCGACGAGCCTCGATGCGCCGACAACCGAGACTGTCCGCGCGCGCTTCTTCGGCGGGCCGGGACGCAATATCCTCACCCCCGCGCTGGTCGAGACGGGCTCAAGCGACGGCGCCGCGCGCGACGACGGGCGACGGGTCGCGGCCTTCTCAAGCGAGATCGCGCTGCCGCCGGGCGGGCAGGCGAGGGTCGCGATCGCCTTCGGCCAGGCGCCGAGCCGGGCTGAGGCCCTCGCCGCCGCGGCGCGCGCCGGCGTCGAGAGCGCCGAGGATGCGCTCGCCGCGACCCGCGCCTCGTGGGCCGAGCGTCTCGGCAAGGTCGAGGTCCGCACCAACCGGCCGGACTTCGACCGGCTGGTCAACACCTGGCTGCCTTACCAGCTCTACGCCTCGCGGCTGTTCGGCCGCGTCGGCCCCAATCAGCTCGGCGGAGCGACCGGCTTTCGCGACCAGTTGCAGGACGTGTTGCCGCTGATCCGGCTCGAGCCGCGGCTGACCAGGGCGCAGATCGTGCTGCACGCGAGCCAGCAGTTCCGCGAGGGCGACGTGCTCAAATGGTGGCATCGCGCGCCGGGCGGCGGAACCGGGCTCGGCCAGCGGACCAAGGCCAGCGACCCGCATCTCTGGCTGCCTTATGTCCTCGCCCGCTACGTGCGCGAGAGCGGCGATGAGACCGTGCTCGACGAGATGACGCCGTTCCTCGAAGCCGAGGCCGTGCCGGCGCACGAAGAGACCTGGATCGTCATTCCGCGCGTCTCTCGCGAGAGCGCGACCGTTTACGAGCACGCGCGGCTCGCCATCGGCTACGCCCTCGATCATCTGGGCTCAAACGGCCTGCCGCTCTTGCGCGCGGGCGACTGGAACGACGGCATCGACGTGCTCGGCCGGCGCGACATCGGGACCAGCGTCTGGTTGGGCTTCTTCCTCGCCAATGTGCTCGACGGTTTTGCGCCGCTCGCGCGCATGAAGGGGGATGAGCCGTTCGCCGCCTGGTGCGAGGCGGCGCTCACCGGCCAGCGCAAGGCGCTCGAAGCGGGCTGGCGCGGCGACCACTACCTGCTCGACTTCGCCGACGACGGAATCGAGCTCGACCTGCGCAACGCCATGACGACCGGCTGGGCCGCCTGGTCCGGCGCCTGCGACGACAAGCGCGCGCTCGCCGCGGTCGAAGGGGGTTTGAGAGGGATCGAGCGGGCGAACCGGGTGCTGTTGCTGGAAACGCCGTTCTACGAACATTCGCAGCCCTATCCGGGCCGGATCGCCGATTACCCGCCGGGCGTGCGTGAGAACGGCGGCCAGTACAGCCACGGCGCGACCTGGATCGTCGACGGACTGATGCGCCTCGCCGCCTCGGCGCGCTCGAGGGGCGACCTCAAGCTCGCCGCACATCTCGGCGCGCGGGCCTTTGAGATCTACGAAAAAATCTCGCCGCTGAAGAAGACCGACCCGGAAACCATCGCGACTTACGGCCTCATCCCCATCCAGCAGCCGGCCGATATCTATGACGGCTGGGGCCATGGCGGGCGAGGGGGCTGGTCCTGGTATACGGGCTCCGCCGCCCGCATGCTCTCGGCCGCCTACGCGCTTCTGGGGATCGAGCAGAAGGATGGACAGATTTTCGTGCGTGACGGCCTGTTCGAGGCCAAGGGGGAGCTTGAGGTGGAGGAGGTGAGAATCGGGGACCGGGTGTGGAGGCTTTAGGCGAGCCAGCCTCTCGCGCCGAGCGTTGCAATAATGGATATAATGGATAATATGGGAAACATGGATATTCGAGGCTCCCATGCGCTCCTTCACGACTCATGATCTGAATAAGCAGGTCGGCGATGTCACCGACGCTGCGGCGAAAGCGCCAGTGATCATCACGCGCCACCGCAAGCCCCGCTTCGTCATGATGAGCTACGAACACTATCAACGGATCCGGGAGACCGTTGATCCGCGGCGGGCGTACGGCGCCGGCGAGACGCCGCCCGATGTCGCCGACCTGTTCGGCGACGCGCTCGATCGACTTGCGAAAGGCGAGGGCTACGAACGATGAGCGTTGACTGCCCTCTGGGGCGGTCATTGAATATCCATATCTGTGGAGATGGCAGCACGCTCGCGGGGAGACAGAGGGGCGCAAGACGCGTCCGGTCTGTGTGGCGATCTCCGTGCGCGGCCAAGATGGCTTCACCCATCTCGCGCTGCTGGCAATCTCGAGCCGGCTGCCTGCCGCGGATCAGACCGCGCTCGAAGTCCCGGAAATCGAGTGTCGTCGCGGCGGTCTCAGTGAATGGAAGCGGGCTTGGGTGACGGTCAGCGAATACAATTACGACATCGCTGAACGATCGTACTATCTCGACGTCAATCAGCCGCCGCTCGGGCGGTTCAGCAGACCGTTCATGATGCGCCTCGCCACCGCGTTCGCGCCGCTTTTCCAACAGCGGCGCGCCCGGGTGGATCGGTCCGAATGATGCCGCATGCGCGCCCCGCGGCCTATTTTGGGCGCCAAATCGACCGCAAAACGCCAGCGCTGCGTTGCGGCGAGGCGAAGTTTCTGGCAAGAGGCGCCCCGGAATCGAGCCGCGGAGAAACGCCCGCGGCGGTTGAACGGGGCTTTCGCGCATGCTTTTGGGCCTGATTATCGCCTGTGGGCTCCTGTCCATAGTCTACGGCGTCTACACGATCTCGAGCCTGATGGCCGCGGACGCGGGCACCCAGCGGATGCAGGAGATTTCCGGCGCGGTGCGGGAGGGCGCGCAGGCCTATCTCAAGCGCCAGTACACGACCATCGCCGGCGTCGGCGTCGTCGTGTTCATCGGCCTCGGACTTCTGCTGTCGTGGACGGTGGCGATCGGGTTCGCGATCGGCGCGATCCTGTCGGGCGCCGCGGGCTTCATCGGCATGAACGTCTCGGTGCGCGCCAACGTGCGCACCGCGCAGGCGGCGACCAAATCGCTCGCCGGCGGTCTCGATATCGCCTTTCGCTCGGGCGCGGTGACCGGCCTGCTCGTCGCCGGCCTCGCGCTGCTCGGCGTCTCCTGCTATTTCGCCTTTCTGACCGGCGCCCTCCACTACCCGCCGTCCGACCGCACGGTGGTCGACGCCCTGGTCGCGCTCGGCTTCGGCGCTTCGCTGATCTCGATCTTCGCCCGGCTTGGCGGCGGCATCTTTACCAAGGGCGCGGACGTCGGCGCCGACCTCGTCGGCAAGGTCGAGGCCGGCATCCCCGAGGACGACCCCCGCAATCCGGCGACCATCGCCGACAACGTGGGCGACAATGTCGGCGATTGCGCCGGCATGGCCGCCGACCTGTTCGAGACTTATGCGGTGACGGTGGTGGCGACGATGGTGCTGGCCTCCATCTTCTTCGACAAGACGGCGGCCCTCCTTCCCACGATGATGTATCCGCTGGCGATCTGCGCCGCCTGCATCGTGACCTCGATCATCGGCACCTTCTTCGTCAAGCTCGGCGCCAACAATTCGATCATGGGCGCGCTCTACAAGGGCCTCATCGTCACCGGCGTTCTGACGATCCTCGGCCTCGCCGTCGCGACCACCTATGTTGTCGGCTGGGGCGAAATCGGAACCGTCGCCGGTCAGGCGGTCATCGGCTCGCGCCTGTTCATATGCGGCCTGGTCGGGCTTGCCGTGACCGGCCTGATCGTCGTCATCACCGAATATTACACCGGCACGGGAAAACGTCCGGTCAACTCGATCGCGCAGGCGTCCATCACCGGCCACGGGACCAACGTGATCCAGGGACTCGCGGTGTCGCTCGAATCGACCGCTCTTCCGGCGCTCGTCATCATTGGGGGGATCGTCTC
>DATNBG010000620.1:0-8285 GCA_035572075.1 Roseiarcus sp.
CCCGCCGCCGCCGCGGTCAACAACGCCGCCTTCCCCGCCAAACGTCCCGGCATCTACGCTGCTCCTTCCCGGTCGATCCCGCGGCGGGCCCGCCGCAGCGCCCAGCTTCTAGGCGAGATCGCGCGGAGTTCCTAGAGGGAGTGCGCTCTCGCCGCGCCGCTGAGCCATATTGCCAAGACGGGGAAAAGTGGCATAGACAGCGGCGCCGTTCGGGACGCGCTTTTGCGCGCGACCCTTCGACGGGGCCGCAATAGCTCAGCTGGTAGAGCACGTCATTCGTAATGATGGGGTCGGGAGTTCGAATCTCTCTTGCGGCACCATCCCAGATCGCCAGAGGCGGCGAAGAAGGGCCGATCCGGGAAATCGAGGAGGATGGCGTCCAGCCCAATCGTCGGCGCATTCGTTTTCCCCGACTTCTGGGAGAATCCGTCGCATGCGGATTCGAAATTGGCACATTTGAGAGATTGCGGCGTCAATGCGATCATGACGGAGAGCGAGAGCTACGAGCTTCGAGCGGTGGACGCGGCGCACAAAGCTGGACTCCGCTTCTTTGCCGGTGTCGCCTGTTTCTCCGACCACGCCTCCAACTTTCGCCGCTTGCGGAAGCGCCCAGAGCTATGGCCTGTCCTCGAAAGCGGGCGCCGCCGGCCGCAAATGGAGTGGTATGTCGGCTTATCCCCCACCGATCGCCAGCTCCAGGAGGAGGCGCTGGCGCAGATGAGGTCGGTCGCGCGGTCGTATCCCGTGGACGGCGTCTTTCTCGATTTTGCGCGTTGGCCGTTGCACTGGGAGATCGAGCTCAGGCCAGAACGGGACAGGCCGCTCGATTCGAGTTTCGATGCCGCGACGCTCGCGATGTTTGAGGAGGCGACAGGGGCCCTTCCTCAAGATCTCGATACGACATCCGCACGCGCCGCTTGGATCCGCCGAAATCGGTTGTCTGACTGGGTCGAATTCAAATGCAAGGTCGTGACCGATTTCGTCAGCGAGGCGCGGAAGGCGCTGAATGAAGAGATGGCCGCCGCACAGCTCGGAATCTACGTCGTTCCCGACGTCAAGGGGCTGACAGAGCCGTTGACTGGCCAGCGCGTCAAGGACCTCGCGCCGTTGGTCGACTGGATCGCGCCCATGCTCTATCACAACATTCTGCTGCAACCGTCCGCGTGGGTCGCATCGGCGCTCGCTCCCGTGGTCAAAGTCGCCGGGAGGAAGACGCTGCCGGTCCTGCAAGGCGATTCGAACCGGGATTCTGACGCCGGCGGCGACTGGGGGCCTCCGATGTCGGACGCCGATTGGAGCGATACGCTTTCGCAGGTCGCCGCACTGTCCGATATCGGCGGCCTGATCGTCTTCCCTGGAACGACCTTGATGGGCGCCAGAGGAGCTTCGCTCCGGGCGATGCTTGCAGAGAAGCGATAATGGATGGTTCCACACAGGCGCCGGAGGCGCTGCTTCGCGTGGAACGAGTGAGCAAGAGCTTCGGCGCCGTCGTCGCGTTGCAGGATATCTCGCTTCACCTCCCGGCCGGCGAGATCACGGGCCTGGTCGGCGACAATGGGGCCGGCAAATCCACCCTGATCAAGATCATCAGCGGCGTTCTCGCGCCGGATTCCGGGTCGATCGAGTTCCGAGGCAAGCCTGCCAATTTCGCCTCGCCCGCGGAGGCTCGGGAGCAGGGGATCGAAACCGTCTACCAGGACCTCGCTCTCGCCGGAAACCTCGCCGTATGGGCGAACGTGTATCTCGGCCGCGAACTGACCGTCGGCCCGAAGATTCTGCACATTCTCGACAAGCGCGCGATGCTCTCGAAGACGGGCGAAATGCTTGAGCGCTTCATCCGCAATGTGCCGCCGATCGCCGAGCCGGTTGAATCGCTGTCCGGCGGGCAGCGGCAGGTGGTGGCGATTGCGCGCGCAGGAGCCTGGGGTTCGAAACTCATTCTCATGGACGAGCCGACAGCGGCGCTCGGGGTCGCAGAGACCAAGGCGGTCGAAGAGGTCATTTTCGAGCTGAAGCGGCAGGGGCTGACGTTATTGGTCATCAGCCACAATCTCGATCAGGTCTTTCGCGTCACGGACGGCGTTTGGGTCATGCGTCGCGGGCGCGTCATCGGTTATCGCCAGACAGCGAGGACCCATCCAGACGAGATCGTGAGCATGATCACCGGAGCGGCGGCGGCCGCCGGGGCTCACGCATGAGCGTTCGCCGCGGGAGCAGACTGGCGGCGATCGCCCGTCGCCAGGGCGTCCTGATCGCCTTCATCGCACTCATCGCCGTATTGTTCGCGGCGACGCCGACCTTCGGAACGTACCAGAATCTCATCAACGTCCTGCAGCAGAACTCGATCATCGGAATCATCGCCTGCGGCATGACCTTCGCCATCATTCTCGGGGGCTTTGATCTTTCGGTCGGATCCGTAACCGCCCTTTCCAGTGTTGTTGGCGCGACGCTGATGATTGACCTCGGGACGCCCGGCATTCCGATCGGGATTATCGGCGCCGTCCTCGCCTGTCTTCTCGTCGGCGCGACGAACGGCTGGCTTATCGCCTATCTCGGCGTCAATCCGTTCGTGGCGACGCTGGGGACGATGACCGTCGTGCGCGGGCTCATTTACGTCGCCACCAACGCCTCCCCGCGCTTCGGCGTCCCGTATTCATTCACCACACTGGGCCTCGGACGTCTCTTTGGAATTCCCAATCCGGCGCTTCTCTTCCTCGTCGTCGCCGTCTCGCTCGGATTTGTGCTGCATCGAACCCGATTTGGTCACTACGTCTACGCGGTCGGCGGCAATGCGGCCGCCTCGGCGCAGATGGGCGTCAACGCCGCGCGCGTGCGCTTCGCGGTCTACGTTCTCGTTTCCTTGTGCTCGGCCATATCCGGCATCATTCTCATTGGCCAGACGGCGAGCGCGACGCCGCAGGCGGCCCTTGGATATGAGCTCACCGCCATCGCGGCCGTGATTGTCGGAGGCGCCCCGCTTGGAGGCGGCCGCGGCCGCATGACCGGCACCATCGTCGGCGTCTTTCTCCTCGGGGTGGTTGCAAACGGCCTCAATCTGTTCGGCGTGTCGCCTTTCTGGCAACCGGTCGCGACAGGCCTCATCCTGATCGCCGCCGTCGCTTTCGACGGATATTCGAAGCGGGGCGGCTTCGGCTCCTTCTGACGGCAAAAGACCGCGAAGCCGTTTTGCGAACAATGGAGATGCGCTAGCATGGCCGCGCCCCAGCCTCGGAAGCGGGCGGGGACAAGCCCGCGGGGCGCGGCGACAACGAACCGGGAGGAATTCGGATGACCCACAATGAAGCCATGAAATCGAGCGGGGGCGCGCGGGGTCTTGTTTCAAGAAGAGCGCTCATGCTGTGCGCCCTCGCCTCCGGCCTGCTTGCTGCGTTCATTCCCGGCGCGTTCGCCGACAAACTCAGTTGCCTGCCCCCGCACAGGCTGTCCGAGAGTCCCGCTCCCGCGCCGGCCAACAAGAAGATCGGCGTGAGCGTCGCTTACCTCAAGGTCCCGTTCTACGCCAACTTCAAGACTGGTCTCGAGGAGGCGCCAAGCAGTTCGGCTTCACCTACGACCTTCGCGACGGCAACAGTGGCGACATCGCGACTGAGCTCGCCAACCTCCAGAATTTTATCGCGGAGAAGAAGGATCTCATCCTTCTGACACCGTCGGGCCAGGGAATCATCCCGGGCATCAAACAGGTGAACGACGCCAAGATCCCGCTGATCGAGGTCAACAACAAGGCCGGCTTCGGGCAGAGCGGAGTGGACGTGCTGACCTATGTCGGAGCGGACGACGTCGAGTTCGGCCGGCTCCAGGGCAAGCTTCTCGATCAGGCCTTCGGCGGCAAAAAGGCCAAGGTCGCTTATGTCATGGGCATCTCCGGGACATCGCCGCAAATCCTCCGCGCCAAGGGCTGGGACGAATTTCGCGCGAAGAATCCGCAATATGAGGAAGTGGCGCGGGTGACCGACGACTTCGACGCCGCGAAGGCGCTCGCTGTCGTGCAAGATCTTCTCAGCCGCTTCCCGAAGGGACAGCTCGACGCCATCATCATGCAGGGGCCCGAGGCGAGCGCGGCCGTCGACTTCGCGCTCCGCAACGGGCGCGACGAGATCAAGTTCATCGTCGGCGACTATCCCCAGGACGTCCGGCAACTGATCCACGACGGCAAGATCTTCGGCACCGTCGATCAGGACCCCTATCCGCAAGCCTACAACGCCATGAAAATGGCCTGGCTGCATTTCAACGGAAAGGATGCCGACATCCCCAAGCCCTATTTCCTGCCGTTACCGCTGGTGACGAAGGAGAACGCCGAGAAGACGCCCGCGGCGTGGGGGTGCGATTAGGTCATCGCCGCGCAAACGCTAGCGGACGCCTGCGCTCGCCGCTTCAGCGAGCGCGCGGACGCAGTCGAGGGGCGCGTGGGTCAGATCCCATGAGATTACGACCCCGGCTGCGTTCGCCGCGCGGCCGGCCTTCACCATATCGACGACGTGCGCCGGATCGATGTCGATGACGCCGGGTTGGCGGACGAGCTCCAGTCCGAAATAGACGGGCGCCGGCGCGAGCGTCCGGACGGCAGCGTCGATTTCCGCCTGGATGAACGCGATCGGAACCCCCCGCTCGCGGGTTTCACGGAGCATCTCTTTGTCGAATGCAGCGTGGCGCGCGGACCATTCCACGATCCGCGCCTCATCGAGGCCAAACCGGCTTGCGACGCCCTCGATCAGGGCAGGGATCTCGAGCCGCAGTCCCGCCGGACCCTGCGCCAGCCGGTAGGTCATCGGCTTCGCCCAGTCGCAGTGCTGCTTGAGGCGCTTGTAATCCTGGCCCACCAGCGGAGCGAGACACGGCGAGAACAGGTCGAGCGACACCATCCGTCCCATGCTCCGCGCCTCTTCGGCAAGCTCCGCGACCAGAGCTGCGACGCTTCTCGCGCGAAAGCGGAGGAAGCGCGACAGGATTGGGCTCCGGGCGAAGAGCTCATCGAGCCACCGCGAGGCGCCGGCGCCGCTTTCTCCAGCCGGCGGAGCGCACGGGTCGATCGCGCGATCGGCGAGAATTTTGATGACCGAGTCGAGGTCGAGATCAACGCTCGCCGCCTTTTCCCGGCAGTGGCCGCAAAAGCAGGACAGCATTTCGTCCACGCCGTTGGCGGGCGAGGGAAAGCGGATCTTGTCGAGAAAGGCGCCGGTGAACGTATAACGAGCGAGCAATTCGCGAAGCCTCCGAACGACCTTCTGGCGCACGGACGGATTATTCGGGCACACGAAGCGGAATGTTTCCTCGACTTCGCTCCCCTTCTCCGCCCAGCCTCCCCACCCGCGGCTGCGTTCGCCCCGCCAGTTCACGACAAGGTCCGAGTCCTCAAGGCCTTCGATATCGGAAAGGGCGCCGTACCAGAGCGCTGTGTCGCCGACCGGACGGCGGGAGCCGCAGAACTCCCGGAAGATTTCCGGCGCTTCGCGAAAGCCGACAATCAGGAGATCGAGGTCGATCGCCTCCTGCACGCGACGCACGGTCTCCAGCATCCGGAGCGGATCGAGCGAGTCGCGAGAGGAATGGGACGTCGAGAGTTGCGCGGCAAGTTTCCAAGAACCGATCATGAGCAATACTCGGTTCCGACGGATCGCGTCGGCACGGCCCGGGCAGGTTATTGACATCGGGACGGACTGCCAATCGGTTCCAGAAAGAGGGTCGCAGGACCCCATGCGAAGGGGCTCTCTCTTCCGCTCCGATAGGCGAACGGACATGGACCGTGGCCGCGTTGATCATTCTAAGATTAGTATGATAGGCTCACCATCCCACCGGGATCGAGAAGGGAGGGGCGAGGGCCCGAATGACCGAAGCCGTTCTCAACGGGCTCGCCGACGCGCCGGCCGTCGTCGACGCAGCGACCCGCCGCTCCGCGATCGGGCGCGCGCGGGCGCAGAAGATCGTGCTGCCGATGTTTGCGCAACTCTCCTGGCGAGCGCCCATTCCACAACACATCGCGGCGCGCCTGCCAGGCGTCGACCCCGACGCGCCCCATCCGGACAATCTCTGGCGCATCCACTGGCGCAACGCGCCTAATCGCCGAGACACGGTTCCGATCCCGGACCATATCGTCCTGCCGAAGGCGCTGACCGGCGTCGACACCCCGATCGTGGTGATGATCGGATCCCGGTTTCCGATGATCGGCGCGCACAAGGTGCTGCCGGCCTATGCCGGTCTCGTCACCCGGTTGGTCACGGGCGGCTTCGATCCGGCCCGCGATCGCGCGGTCTGGCCGTCGACCGGGAACTATTGTCGCGGCGGCGTCGCGGTCTCTCGCATCCTCGGCTGCGACGGTGTGGCCGTCCTGCCCGAAGGGATGAGCCGGGAGCGTTTCGAATGGCTCGAGCGCTGGGTGCGCGGCTCGTCTCACATCGTGCGCACCGTCGGCGTCGAAAGCAACGTCAAGGAAATCTACGATAAGTGCCGAGAACTCGCCGCTTCGCCGGGCAACGTCATCCTCAACCAGTTCTCCGCCTTCTCGAACTACATGGCTCACTATGTCTGCACCGGCGAAGCCTGCGGCGCGGTCTACGAGCATGTCTCACAGGGCCGTGAAGGCTTCAGGCTCGCGGCCTTCGTCTCGGCCACCGGATCAGCCGGAACGATCGCCGCCGGCGACTATCTCAAGGAGCGTCACGGCTCGGCGATCGCGGCGGTCGAGGCGCTCGAATGTCCGACCATGCTCGAAAACGGCTATGGCGAGCACAACATCCAGGGCATCGGCGACAAGCACGTTCCGCTCATCCACAACGTGATGAACACCGACGCGGTAATCGCCGTTTCGGACCGGGACACCGATCGTCTGAACCTCGCCTTCAACTCGCCCGAGGGCGCGGCGCACCTCGCCTCCCGGAAGGACATCGACCCCTCGCTCGCGGCGGTTTTCGGCGAGATCGGCATATCGGGCTGGGCCAATATCGTGGCTTCGATCAAGCTCGCGCGGACCAAAGGTTACGGCGCAAACGACGCGATCGTGACGGTCGCCACCGACAGCGCCCGCCTCTATCGCACCGAGGCCGAGGGCGCGCGGCGCAAGTTCTTCGCTGGCGGCTTCACCGCGAAGGACGCAGCGAAAGTCGCCGAGACCCGCCTCGCCGGCGCTTCGACCGAGAACGTGCTTCTGCTTGGGCCGTCGGAACGGCGCCGCATCTTCAATCTCGGCTATTACACCTGGGTCGAGCAGCAGGGCGTCTCGGTCGAGGATTTCGACCGCCGCAAGGACCAAAGCTTCTGGCGCGAGGTCGCGGGCGCCGCATCCGAATGGGATCGGCTCATCGCCGAGTTCAATGGCGAGGCGGGCGTCAATTGACTTGCGGCCCACGGCGGCCGCGAGAGGAGGGCGGGAGTGACGGGATTCGAGGCGCAACCCTATGCGAGGCTGCGCGAAAATCTGGCGCGACGCGACCGCAGCCTTCGCGAGAAGGTCATGTCGCTCTCGGACGCCGCCTCCTTCGTCCAGGACGGCATGACGGTCGGGGTCGGCGGCTCCACGATGTCGCGCACGCCGATGGCGATGCTGTGGGAACTGATCCGCCAGAGCCGCAGGCGCCTCACCGTCGCGCGCTCGATCGTTTCGACCGACGGCGACCTCCTCGTCGGCTCCGGCGTCGCCGACGAGATTGTGACCAGCTGGTTCGCCCAGGGGATTCTCTGGGGCCTGTCCAAGGTCATGCGCCACCACGTCGAAAGCGGCGAGAAGCGTTTTCAGGAATGGAGCCATATGGCGATCGGCATGCGCTTTCGCGCGGGGGCGATGGGAGTTCCGTTCATGCCGATCCGCTCCATGCTCGGCTCCGACGTCCTTAAGCTCCGGCCCGAGGCCAAGGAAATCGACTGTCCATTCACCGGCGAGAAACTCCTGCTCGTGCCGGCGCTCAATCCGGACGTCGCGCTCATCCATGTCCAGCGCTGCGATCCTTATGGCAACGCTCAGATCGACGGGTTGCAATTCATGGACATCGATCTTGCGATGGCGGCCAACGGCGTCATCCTCACAACCGAGCGCATCGTGTCGAACGATCAGATTCGCCGCGCGCCCGATCAGACGAAGATTCCCTTCTTCTGCGTGGACGCGGTGGTTGAGGCGCCCTATGGCGCCGCGCCGCACGAATGCTACGGCCTTTACGAGCCGATGATGCGCCACATGGAGAGCTACGTGGCGCGCGTGAACGCCGATCCGGTCGGCGGCATGCGCGACTATCTCGACCGCTATGTCGTCGCGCCGAAGTCCTGGTCCGAATTCCTGA